>JAUIEL010000061.1 GCA_030428825.1 bacterium | reverse complement strand
AACACGCCGAGGTGGCGCTTGGTCGCCCCGGTGAAGCTCCCCTTCTCGTGCCCGAACAGCTCGCTCTCGATCAGCGTCCCGGAGACCGCCCCGCAGTTCAGCGCCACCAGGGGTCCGGCCTGGCTGCGGGGGCTGAGGTCGTGGACGGTCTGCGCGACCATCTCCTTGCCGGTGCCGGTCTCGCCCTGGACCAGCACCGTCGCCTCGGTCGGGGCGACCCGCTGGATCTGGCGGTAGACGGCGAGGAGCCCGGGCGAGCGCCCGACGAGGCGGTGGAACCGACCGGTCGCCTCGGCCTCCTCCAGCGCCTGCTCGACCTCGGTCGAACCGGCGAGCCGCCGGCGGAGGTCGCGGAGGATCGCGCTGAGCCGGGCGACGTCGACCGGCTTCGTGAGGTAGTCCGACGCGCCGCGACGGAGCGCGTCGACGACCGTCTCGACCCGCTCGTCCCCGGTGATGACGACGACCTCGGCGGCGGGGGCGGTCTCCCGCACGGTCTCGAGGAGGTCGAGCCCCGAGCCGTCCGGCAGCGTCACGTCGACGAGCAGACCGCTCGGCGGCGTCTCGCCCCCGAGCGCGGTCTCGGCTTCGCGGAGGGAACCGACGGGGACCGGGTCGAATCGTTCGTCGGAGAGGATCTCCGCCATCGCGGAGCGGGCGGCCTCGTCGTCTTCCACGACGAGCACGCGGGGGAGGGTCGGCATCGGCACCAGTGTTTCGGCAAGACTCTTACAGGCCGCGGCATCCTAGCAGACCGTCGAGGAACGGGGTGGTCGTCCGGCGCTCCGCGTCCGGAGCGTCACGGTCCATCGATCGGGGAAGAAGGCGACGAGAGGAGGGCGCGACGTCCTCAATCGACCGACGCGAACGGGGGAGGCGCCTCCCCGGCCGGACCCGGGTCCGCGACGTCCGGATCGACGACGTCGGAGACGTGCTGGACCAGCCAGGTCGTGGCCGCCCGGGCGCCGAGCGCGAGCAGGGCGGACCAGGCGCCGGTCGACGTCTCGTCGTCCGAGGACGCGGCGGCGTCGTGCTCTCGACCGCCCCCCGCGCCGCCGCGTCGCGGATCCGCGGCCCCGCCGTCTCCGCGTGCGAGCAGCGCCGCGCCGGCGAAGACGGCCCCGCAGCTCGCGAGCGGCCGCGCGAGCGTCCATCGACGCGGCGAGGCGAGCACGCCCGCGTCGTCGCGGAGACGGTCGAGGGCCCCCCTTCGGCGGACCCGAAGGCGGCGTTCGATCTCGTCGAGCAGCTCCTCGGGGGAGCGGCGGGGGACGGCGGGACGCTCGGTCATGGTTCGATCCCCGCGGTTTCGGCGGCCGCGTCGGCGGCCTCCAGTTCGGCGAGTCGTTCCTCGAGCCGCGCGGCGACCTTCCGGTCGGCGCGGCGGCGCCAGAGGAGGAACGCGGCGGCGACGGCGGCCCAGCCGAGCGCGCCCGCGGCGAGCGGGCCGACCCACGCCTCTCCCGTCCACCGGACGAGCGCGAGGGAGACGCCGCGCAGGAGTTCCACCGCGGAGAAGACGGCGACCGCCGCGATCGCGAGGGCGACCACGGCGGAGCCGGCGGCGGCGAAGAGGGCGTTCCGGAGCTTCAGCCCGAGGCGCTCGACGTGGACGGCGCCGGTGGCGCGGAGATCGTCGACGCAGTCGGACGCGTCGGACCGCAGCGCGCGCCACGCCTCCCGGAGCTCGCGCTCGGCGCGGGCTTCCTCGTCCTCGCCGTTCGCGGGCTCCGGTCGGCCGGCGCTCGTCCTCGGACTCCACGGGGTCATCGTTCGCTCCGGCCCGCGTCTCAGCGCCGGCGGAGCAGGACGCCGGCGAGGAGCCCCGCGCCGGCCGCGATCATGAGCGACGGCATCGGGTTCTTCCTCACCTTCTCGGCGACCGAATCGCGCACCGACGTCGCCGTCTCGACCACGTGGTCGACCTGTTCCTTCGCGATGCCGGCCGCCGCACCGCCCATGTCGCGCACGTTGTCGCGCGCGGCGGACGCGGCGTCGGTGAACTGCTGGCGAGGGTCGTTCTTCTTCGAGCGGGAGCCGTTCCTGGTGTTCGGCATGGGATCCTCCGGGGTTCGGGTTTCGATTCGAGATCCCCCGAAGCGAGCCGCGTGCCAGTCCGTTCCGAGGGCTCGAACGGCCGCTCGGCGGGTTTTCGGCCCGGAGAACCGCGGATCGCCCGTTTCGTTTCTACAAGCCGCCGGGCGGGCGGAAATGGGCCTGGAACAGCCGTCTCACCGCGAGGACGCAGGAGCGGCCGTCGGCGGCGTTCGTGACGCAGGCGCCGCCGCCGTCCTCGGCGCGCCAGACGATGTCGCGGATCCGGTCCTTCCGTCCCGCCGCCGCGTCCTCGATCACGTCGTCCTCGGTCAGACCGAGGCAGGCGCAGATCGGCGCGTCCGCCGCCTTCGGCCAGACCGGGGCGGTCAGGTCGTCGACCGTGGCCACGCCGCCCCAGCCGTCGAAGTACGCCACGCGACACGACGCGTTCGCGCAGAAGAACCCCGCCTTCGGCAGGCGCTCGATCGCCCCCGCGACGAGGTGCGCCCGCAGGGTCTCCTTCGTGACCGGTTCGCCGGCGCCGCCGCACGCGTCGCCCGGGCAGACCGGGTCGCCGACCTCCCCTTCCTTGACGAAGGCGCGACTCACCTCGTCACCCCTCCTCGCCGAAGCGCGCGACGATCCACGTGGAGATCTCCTCGAGCGCCGCCTCCGCGAACGTCTCCTCGATCGCGTCGTACTCGCTGAACGCGCCGGTCTCACAGGTCTGGAACAAATGGTTCAGGGAAGGGAGTTCGAGCAGCGTCACGTCGTCCGCGCCGCCCTCCCGCAGCGCCGCGCCGATCGCGTCGAGGTTCAGGCGGGACGGGACCTGCAGGTCCTTCTCGCCGTTCACCGCGAGCACGGGGCAGCGGACCGCCGCGAGCGTCGGCCGCGGGTCGTACGTCAGGAAGAACCGCATCCAGGGCGACGCGAGCTGCCGCACCTGCTGCGCGATCAGGGCGTCGGCCGACGCGCCCTCGGGGAGGAGCTCCTCGTGCGCCGCGAACGCCTTCCGGAGCCGGATCGTCAGGTCGGCGCGCGAGGCGTCGGGGTGCTCCTTCAGCACCTCGAACAGGACTTCCTGCAGACGACGGTTGGCGGCGATCGACTCCTCGTCCCCCCCTTCGGCGCGCGAGAGGAGCGCCGCCTGCTCGAGCAGGATCTCCTCGCCGGTCACCCCCGGCCCCGCCAGGAGGACCAGGTACGCGACCTCGTCGGGTGCCCGGACCGCGACCATCGGGGCGATCAGTCCTCCTTCGCTGTGCCCGACGAGCCCGACCCGCGCCGGGTCGACCTCGGCGCGCCCGCGCAGGAAGCGGACGCCGGCGAGCACGTCGCCGGCGAGGTCCTCGGAGGTCGCGTCCGGACTCCCGGCCGACGTCCCGCCGACGCCGCGGTCGTCGACCCGCAGCACGCAGACGCCGCGTCGCGTCAGGTGGTCCGCGAGCACGAGGAACGGCTTGTGGTCGAAGAGCGTCTCGTCGCGGTCCTGCGGCCCCGAGCCGGTGATCAGCAGCGCGGCCGGGAACGGCCCCTCCCCCTCCGGCACCGTCAGCGTCCCGGTGATCGTGACCTCCGCCTCCTCGTTCTCGTACCGCGCCTCCTCGACCCCGTACGGGAACGGCGGCTTCGGCGTCTGCGGCCGACGGACCGGCGGCGGCGGATCGATCCGTGAGAGGACGAGCGGGAACTCGAGCCCCCCCTGCCGGAGCTCCCCGGCGCACCTCGCCCCGCCCTCCTCGAGCGCGCCGGAGAAGCGGAGGCCGGCCGAACTCAGCTCGACGTCGAGTCGCCCCTCGGGCTGGGCGGCGACCCGGGTCAGCGGGACGTCGCGCGCGCCCTGGTCGGGGCTGTCCATCGTCCCGACCAGCCGACCCGCGGCGTCCTCCTTCACGTGGAAGCGGAGGCGGAGCGACTGCGCCCCCACGTCGAGACGCCCCTCCCACGACCCGACGAACCGCTCCTGTCCCGGGACGCGCGCGTCGTCGGCGACCTCCTCGCGGGCGCAGACGAGCGGCAGCTCGACGCCGCGCTGCGACCACGTGCCGACGAGCGCGCCGTCCTCCAGCCTCGCCACGTACCGCGCGCCGACCGCCCCGATCGAGACCGTCGCGGTCCCGTCCTCGGCGAACGTCACGTCCGTGATCTCCAGCCCGAAGACGTTCTGCGCCGGACTGTCGACGGTCCCGCCGAGCACGCCGTCCTCGAGCGCGAGGTGGAGGACGGTCGGGATCGGGAGGCCGCCGGCGTCGAGGTCCCCCCGCCAGCGACCGACGAAGCCCGCCGGGTCCTCGCCGGCGAGGAGGGGCGTGGAGACCAGGAACGGACCGAGCAGGCGGAGGACGAGGGGGCGGAACGACGGTCGCATCGAGGACCTCCCGGGGAGAGGCGACGGCCCCGAGCTTACTCGGAGCGATCGGAGCGGGAGGCCGCCGGCCGGTCGGCCGCCGGCCCTGGTAGGTTCCGCGCATGCTCACCCTCCGCCCCGCCGTCCCCGCCGACGCCGAGACCCTCGAGCGGTTCGTCCGCGAGCTCGCGGAGTACGAACGCGAGCCGGACGCGGTCGTCACCGACGCCGCGGCGATCCGCGCCCAGCTCGAGGCGGAGCGCCCGCCGTTCGAGGCGCTGGTCGCCGAGCTCGACGGAACGCCGGTCGGGTTCGCGCTCTGGTTCCGGAACTACTCGACCTGGCTCGGGCGGCCGGGCCTCTACCTCGAGGACCTGTACGTGACGCCGGCGGCGCGCGGGAAGGGGGTCGGGAAGGCGCTCCTGAAGCGGCTGGCGCGGATCGCCGTCGACGCCGGCTGCGGGCGCTTCGAGTGGTCGGTCCTCGACTGGAACACGCCGGCGATCGAGTTCTACCGCGCGCTCGGGGCGGAGCCGATGGACGGCTGGACGGTCCACCGGGTGACCGGGGAGGCGCTTTCTCGCCTCGCCGACGGAGGGTAGCCTCCCCCGGCTCCGCCCATGCTCTTCAACTCGTCGATCTTCCTCCTCTTCATCGCGGTCGTGCTCCCGCTGTACGGCCTCGCGCGGGGGAGCGGCGCGAAGAAGGCGCTGCTGGTCGTCGCGAGCTACGTCTTCTACGCGAACTGGGACGTCCGCTACCTCGGGCTCCTCTGGCTCTCGACCGCGGTCGACTTCTACGCCGCCCGGTCGATCGCCGCGACCGAGGACCCGGGCGGACGGCGGCGGTGGCTCCTCGTCAGCCTCGTCACGAACCTCGGCGTGCTCGGGATCTTCAAGTACGGGAACTTCGTGCTCGGGAACTTCGAGCCGATCTTCTCGTCCCTCGCGTGGGAGCCGCCGCGCCTCCCCGCGGACATCCCGGTCGGCATCTCCTTCTACACGTTCCAGACGCTCAGCTACACGATCGACGTCTACCGCCGGCGGACGGCGCCGGTCGATTCGCTGCGCGACTTCGCGCTGTTCGTCGCGTTCTTTCCGCAGCTCGTCGCCGGGCCGATCGTGCGCGCGACCCAGTTCTTCCACCAGGTCCGCGAGATGAGGCCGCTCGCCGCGGACCGGTTCGCCTCCGGCTTCCAGCGGTTCGTCCTCGGGCTGTTCAAGAAGGTCGTCGTCGCCGACAACCTCTCGCTCTACGTCGACGCCGTCTTCGCCGCCCCGGACGAGTTCTCGGCGCTCGCCCTCTGGTGCGGCGCGTTCGGGTTCGCGCTCCAGGTCTACCTCGACTTCTCGGGGTACGCGGACATGGCGATCGGGCTGGCGCGGGTGTTCGGCGTCGAGCTGCCCGAGAACTTCGACGCGCCGTACCTCGCCCGCTCGGTCACCGACTTCTGGCGGCGATGGCACATGACCATGGGGGCGTGGCTGCGCGACTTCGTCTACATCGCGGCCGGCGGTTCTCGGCACGGCGAGGCGCGCACGTCGTTCAACCTGTTCCTGACGATGTTCGTGTCGGGGATCTGGCACGGCGCCGCGTGGACCTTCATCGTCTGGGGGATGTTCCACGGCGTGATCCTCGCCGTCGAACGGGCGCTCGGGGTCGGGCGGAAGGGACGCTCCTCGCCGAGCGCGGCGGGCGCGTTCGGTCGCTGGGCGTTCACGTTCACGCTCGTCTCGTTCGCGCTGGTGATGTTCCGCTCCGAGGACTTCGCGTCGATGGAGGTGTACGTCCGGCGGATGTTCAGCGCGTTCGAGTGGCTCGACAACGGCGAGTCGCTCGGCCTCCGCTGGGTCGGCGTGGTGTTCGCGTGGCTCGGCCTGCAGTGGTGCGAGCGACGGACGCGCCTCCGGGAACGGGTCTGGGAGCGGCTGCCGGGGATCGCGCAAGGGCTCGTGCTCGCCGCGATGCTCGTGCTCGTGACCGTCTTCTTCGTCGACGAGATCCAGTTCGTCTACTTCGAATTCTGACGTCGGAGAGAGAGGAGAGGAGATGAAGTCGTCCCGTCGCGTCCGATCCGTCGTCTTCACGGCCGTCTTCTTCCTCGCGGCGGAGGCGGGGCTGCGGCTCCGGGCGCCGGAGGAGACGCGCGGCGACTTCTCGCACGACGGGCCGGTCGTCCTCCTGCTCGGCTCGTCGCGGACCGAGTTCGGCCTGAAGCCGCGGGTCGCGGAGGCGGCGCTCGCCGACGCGGGCGTCGAGGGGGCGTGGGTCGCGGACGTCACGCACCGGGCGCTGACGATGATCGGGATGCTCCGCCTCTACCGCGAGAAGCTCCGACCGGTCGTCGAGGGGGGCGACCTCGACGGCTGGATCGGCATCGAGATCCGCGGGTCGGGGATGAACGACTCGTATCGCGTCTTCGACGAGCCGGAGTACCTCGCGCGCTGCGGATACGACCCGGAGGGCGGGACGATCGGCGACGCCGAGTCGGGAGACACGCCGCTCGACCTCCTGCTCGGCGGCCGGTTCGGCGCCGGGGCGCGGGCGCTCGTCGGAGGGCTGGCGCTGGTGCGGGAGCGACCGACCCTGAAGCGGTGGCTCGACCCGACGACGTGGTTCGACGGCGACGGCGCGGAGGGCGCGTCCGCGCCGCGCGGCTCGTGGGAGGCGCACCTGCGGGCGCTCGACGTCCCGTGGGCGACCGGGGAGAAGGGGTGGCAGGTGTTCCATCGCCAGCGCCGCGAGGACCTGAACGCGAAGGTCGAGCGCCGGCGCTTCCGGCGGCATCACCTGAAGGACTACGCGATCGGCGGGGTGCAGACCGCGTGCGTCCGCGAGCTGCTCGCCGAGGCGCGCGCCGACGGGCTGAAGCCGTTCCTGTACGTCATGCCGATCACCGCCGTCCATCGCCGCTTCTTCGAGCCGGGCGACTACGCCGCGTTCCGCCGTCTCGCCGAGCGGATCGCGGCCGAGGAGGGCGTGCCGCTGTTCGACCTCGACCGGGGCCACGCCCTCCCGAACGCGGCGTTCCTCGACACCGGCCACCTCCATCACACGGCGGCGGCGGGGTTCACCCGGACGTTCGTCGAGCGCGTTCTCCTGCCGCTGCTCGGGCGGTGAGGGCGCGTCGGCCGGCGCGCCGCGGCCCGGCGGCGCGGACGGCGCGTGCTACACTCGAGCCGCGGCGGTCGCCCGACCGCCGCGACCGGACCGATGACCCTCCCCCCGCTCACCGACGCCCTCGTCGAGGCCGCCGTCCGGAACTCGGGCGACGCGCGCGCGCGCCTGCTCGAACTCTCGGCCGGACGGCTCAGGGGGATGGCGCTGGCGCGGCTCGCCGCCGAGCCGGACCGCTGGAACGCGGCCGAGGACGTCGCGCAGGAGGCGCTCCTGGCGCTCGACCGCGGGCTCGATCGGCTCGAGAGCAGGACGGCGCGCGCCTGGCTCGCGTTCCAGTCGGCGGTCGTCTCCCACAAGGTCGCCGACCACTTCCGCGCTCGCCGCGCGCCCGGCCGCGCCGACGCCCTCGCCGCCGTGCCCGACGCGTCGTCGATCGGACCGCTGCTCGGCGTGCTCGCCGCCTCCGGGCCGTCCCCCTCCTCGATGGCCGGCGCGCGCGAGGCGGCGGTCGTCGCGCTCGACGAGCTCGGCGCGCTGCGCGACCGGCACCGCGATGCGATCACCCTGGCGCTGTTCGACCAGCTCGAGACGCGGGAGATCGGCGAGCGGCTCGGGATGTCCCGCACCTCCGCCGCCAACCTCCTCGCACGCGCGATCGAGTCGCTGCGCGCGCGGTACGCGAAGCGCCTCGCCCGCGAGGGGAGCCCGCCGTGACCCGCGACTCCTCCGGTCGATTCGCCGATCGGATGGACGACGCGCTCCGCCGGCGGTGGCGGGGCGACCCGGCGGCGTTCGACGAGCTGCTCGGCCCGGCGGAGGAGGGCGACCCCCTCGGCCCGCTCGATGCGACGAGTCGGCCCGTCGCGCCGGCGCTCGCGCCGGGGACCCGCATCGGCGGCTACCGGGTGATCGGACCGCTCGGGCGCGGAGGCATGGGCGTCGTCCACGAGGCGACGCACGAGGCGACCCGACGTCGCGTGGCGATCAAGGTCCTCCGACCGTCCGACGACCCGCCCGAGACGCGCGCGCTGCTGCTCCGCCGCGAGGCGACCGCCCTCGCGCGGCTCCGCCACCCCGGCATCGCGACCCTGCACGACGCCCGGCTCGACGGCGAGACCTGCTTCGTGGTGATGGAGCTCGTCGACGGGCGGCCGATCGACGAGGCGTGCGACGCCGCCCGGCGCTCGACCCCGGAGCGGGTGCGCCTGCTGATCGACCTGTGCGACGCCGTGGTCTACGCGCACGACCGCGGCGTCATCCACCGCGACCTGAAACCGGCGAACGTGCTCGTCGACGGCGACGGACGGGTCCGGATCCTCGACTTCGGGCTGGCGCGGCTCGCGCACCGCGAGGACGAACGGTCCCTCCCGACGCTCGGCGCGTCGACGCCCGGGACGCCCGAGTACATGAGTCCGGAGCAGGTCTCCGCGCCCGACGAGGTCGACGTCCGCTCCGACGTCTACTCGCTCGGCGTCCTGATGTACGAGGTGCTGCTCGGCCGGCTCCCGTACGCCGTCCCGCGGGGCTCCGCGCTCGCCGCCGCCCGGGCGATCGCGGAGGCCGAACCCGCGCGGCCGCGACGCGTCGACCCGGCGTTCCCCCGCGACCTCGAGGCGATCCTGACGAAGACGCTCGAGAAGTCCCCGGGCCGGCGGTACGCGAACGCGCGCGCGCTCGCCGACGACCTCCGGCGCTTCGCCGACGACCGCCCCGTCGAAGCCCGCGAGCTGACGCCGCTGGTCGCGCTGGCCCGCCTCGCCCGGCGGCGCAAGGGGCTGTTCGCGGCCGCGTCCGTCTCGACGCTCGCGGTCACCGTCGGCGTCGTCGCGTCGAGCGTCGGTCTGCTCCGCGCGCGCGCCGCCGAGCGGGCGGCGCGGGAGGAGGCGGCGGTCGCCCGCGCGGTCAGCCGGTTCCAGGAGCACCTCCTCTCCGGCGCCAACCCCGACCTCGCCGACCGGCCGGGGCTGACCGTCCGGGAGCTGCTCGACCGGGCCTCCCCGCGCGTCGCGTCGATGTTCTCCGACAGCGCGCGGGCGGAGGCGGAGGTCCGGACGATCCTCGGTCGCGCGTACAACGCGATGGGCTCGTTCGCCGAGGCGCTCCCGCACCTCGAGCGCGCGGTCGATCTCCGCCGCCGGGACGACGACGGCGGAGCCCTCGCGGACGCGCAGCGGAACCTCGCGTTCCTCCTCCACGGCATGGAGCGATTCGAGGAGGCGGAGTCGCTCCACGCCGAGGCGCTCGCGATCCGGCGGGCGCGGCTCGGCGATCGGCACGAGAAGACGCTGCAGAGCCGCATCGAGATCGCCGCGCTCCTCCGCGATCGAGGCCGGCTCGACGAGGCGCTCGCCCAGCTCTCGGCCGCGATCGCGGCGTGCGTTCCCGACGGTCCGCGGCCGGCCGATCGATTGGCCGAGGCGCTGCTCGACGCGGCGACCTGCGAGACGCTGCGCGGGCGGCCCGAGGCGGCGCTCGAGCGGCTGGTCGATTCGTGGGCGCGGGTCGGCGCCGAGGAGGCGAGGCTCGATCGACGCGTCACCGTCCGCTGCCGACGCGCCGTCCTCCTCTCGATGCTCCGCCGCGAGCGGGAGGCCGACGCCGAGCTCGACGCCGCGGCCGGGCTCGCCCGCGACCTCGACTCGCTCGACGATCGCACCCGGGCCCTCGTCCGCCGCGAGATCGCCGAGGCGCTCGTCCGCCGCGACCGGGCCGGCGAGGCCGTCCCGCACCTCGCGGCGGCCCGGGCGCGACACGAGGCGCGCTACGGCCCGGACCACGCGATGACGCTGCGGCTCGCCTTCCAGCTCGGCGAGGCGCTCTCGCGCGCCGGCGAGCTCGACCGGGCCGGGGACGTGCTGCGCGACACGCTCCGCCGCCAGGAGGAGTCGCTCGGGCGGCGCGGCCCGGACGCCACCCGCACTCGGCTCGCCCTCGGCGACCACCTGGAGCGGAGCGGCGACCCGGCCGGCGCGCGGCGCGTCCTCGCGGAGTGCATCGACGAGGACTCCCCGCACCCGTTGACGCGGGCGGTCACGATCCGGGCGTGGATCCGGATCGGGAGGGCGCACCTCCGGGAAGGGGCGCCCGAGGAGGCGCGCGCCGCCTTCGCGAACGCCCTCGCGCGCGTCGAGGCTCCGCCCGGATCGAGCGAGCACCGGTCGGCGGTCGAACCGTGGCTCGACTTCGCGGCGCTGCTCGTCGAACGCCCCGACCTCCGAGGGCGGCCGCTGCCGGAGACCCGGGAGGAGCTGCTCGCGGTCCTCCGCGACGCCCGGTCAGAGGATCCCGAGGCGGAAGCCGTTCGAGACGGTGAAGCCGAGCGCTGACCCCGGGTCGCCGACGAACGCCTGCACCGTCACCGAGGCCGACGACGCCGTCGGCGGGAGGGGGACCGGCAGCTCGAGGGCTCCGAAGCCGGCGTCGGGAGTGCCGGGGAGCGGCAGCGGCCCGACCGCCGTCGGCAACACCGGGAAGAGGTGGAGGGTGCAGCCGACGCCGATCGGCGTCGAACCCGCCCCGAGGCCGAGCAGCAGGAACGCGCTCGAACCGCCGCGCGCCTTGTCGATCCGGAGCGTGATCGTCCCGCCCGGCGTCGGATCGCCGAAGATCGTCAGCCGCGGGGGGGACTCGCCCGACCCGGCGCACCCCTCGCCGTACGGGTGGAACGGACCGGCGGCGTACGTCTCGTGGGCGCCCATGTCCGCGATCGGCGCGGGACCGACGCCGGTGTCGGGGACGCCCGGGTCGTCGGCGAAGCGGGGCGCGCGCTCGACGTCGAACGGGCCGGGGGCGGCGCCGTTGTCGGCCGCGTCGATGCACGGCGAGCCGCCCGACAGCCGGTAGTCGCCCCCGCCCGGGTCCACGAAGACCGGGTCGATCGAGAGGTTGCCGACGCCCGCGAGCCCGCTCTCGAGGTCCGAGTGGGTGGCGGTCACGCCGCCGGTCTGTTGGAGCGTCGCCGGAGCGTTTCCGTGGACGACGCAGCCGGCCATCGTCACCGTCGCGCCCCCCTCGCTGATCCCGCCGGCGAACGTCCCGGAGTTCCCGGCGACCGTGACGTTCACGAGGGAGACGGCGCTCCCCCCGACCGCGCGGAGGCCGCCGCCGATCGGCCCGGCGTTCCCGACGAGGCGGACGTTCGTCATCGTGAGCTGTCCCGCCCCCGCGAGGACCCCGCCCCCGGCGCCCCCCGCGACGTTCCCCGCGATCGAGGAGCGGTCGACCGTCACCGCGGCGCCCGTGTCGACGAGGAGCCCCGCGCCGTCCCCGAACGACGTGTTCGACGCCACCGCGGAGTCGACGAACGCGACGGTCGCGCCGGACCGGAGGACCGCCCCTCCGCCGCCGGTGGAGAGGTTGTCGCGGAGCTCGCAATCGACGAGCTCGACGTCGGCCGCGTCGACCGCCATCCCCCCGCCGAACTGCGGCGCGCCGGCGCCGGTCCGGTTCGCCAGGAGGCAGGCCCGCTCGAGCCGGGCGGTCACCGGCCCCGCCGCGGAGAATCCTCCGCCGAGGTCCTCCGCCCGGTTGTCGGACAGCAGGGAGTCGACGACCTCGAGGGACGTGACGAACGGAGTCCCCTGCCCGTTCATGTGGACGCCTCCCCCGCGCGAGGCGGCGACGTTGCCGCGGAGCGTGCAGCGGCGCACCTCGACCTGGGCGTCCTGCTGCACGAAGAGGCCGGCCCCGACGTCCGCCCGGTTCTGCTCCAGGACGCAGTCCTCGAGGGCGACGGCGCAGGAGAACCCGGTCATGACGCCCCCGCCCCACGACGGGAACGCCGGACCGACGACGTTGGCGCGGAACGTCGTCGTCCGCACGTTCGCGACGACCGGCAGCAACACGTTCAGCCCGGCGCCGAAGCTCGCCGCGGTGTTCCCTTCGACCAGGCACCCGTCCATCTCCAGGAGCGTCGCGAGCGGCGTCCCCTGGCCGTTCATGTCGACGCCGCCGCCGGTGTCGGTCGCGTGGTTCGAGAGGACGTCGCAGTCGACGAGGCGCACCACGGCGTCCTGCTGAAGGAACACCCCCCCTCCGCGCGCCGCCGCGTTGCCGGAGAGCTCGCAGCCGTCGAGCGTCACGTCGGCCGCGAACTGCGCGACCAGGCCACCGCCCCAGCGCGGCGCCCCGCCGGAGGTGACGTTCTCCCGCACCCGACAGCCGGTCATCGTGGCGAGGACCGGACCGTGCCAGAGCGCCCCCGCGCCGAAGTCCGCGCCGGTGTTCCGATCGACGTCGCAGTCGACGAGGCTCACCGACGTCGCCCCCGGCAGCGAGAAGGACGCGTCGACGGACAGGCCGCCGCCGCGCACGGCCGCCCCGTTGTCGGTGAGCTCGCAGTCGGTCATCGAGACGACGCAGTTCTCGGCGACGCGCACGCCCCCTCCCTCGCTCGCCTGGTTGAACCGGAAGACGCACTGCTCGAAGGTCGGCCCGGCGCCGCCGGAGACGGCCATCCCTCCGCCGACCCCGTCGGCGACGCACTGTTCGACCACGAGGTCCTCGAACTTCGCCGTGACCGCCCCCTGGATCAGGATCCCGCCCCCGTCCGCGTGGTGGCCGTTCCGCACGGTGAAGCCCTCGATGACGAGGAAGGCGCCGCCGGACGTCAGCCGAAACCCCCGGTGCGGCTGCGACGCGGTCCCGGACACGTCGAGGATCGTCGCCGCCGAGCCCTGGGCGCCGCGGACGGTGATCGCCTTCCCCTGCGGATCGAGGTCGCGGTTGCCCGGGCCGAGGTACGTCCCCGCCGCCACCAGGACGGTGTCGCCGTTCACGGCCGCGTCGAGGGCCGCCTGGACGGTCGGGTACTGCGAGGGGACCTGGAGGGTCGCGGCGCGGAGCGGCGCGGCGGCGAGGGCGAGGGACGCGAGGAGGGCGATCGGAGCGAGCGGGCGCATGGGTGGGATCTCCGCCGGGGCGAGCGAACCCGTCTCGGTCGGTGAGGCGCGCCGAGGGTCATGCAGATTCTCGAGAAAACCGGCGGACGGGCCGGGCGCGTGTCGTGCTCGGGAGGGCGGGGCGTACCCTCCGGGGGTCCGGACACCGCTCGTCGGAAGGGAGGAGCCATGGAACCCAGGGGACGCGCGCTCGCGCGGCTGTCGAATCTCGTGGTCGCGCTCGCGGCGGCCGGCTGCGCGTCGGTCGACTTCGAGCCCGAGGAGGCGCGTCGGCACGTCGTCTCCGCGAACGCCGACGGCGCGCCGATCGATCCGATCACGCGGGAAGAGCTGTCGTGCGACGGGGGGACGAACTCGTTCTGCGACTACGTCGACCGGATCCTCGCGGCGGCGGACGCCGAGTGTGACCGCCGACGGCCCGGGAAACCGCGGCGTCTCCTCCTGTTCGTGCACGGCGGGCTGAACGCGCACGGGGGCGCGGTGGAACGCGCCGTCGCCAACGCGAGGCGCGTGCTGAACGAGTCCGACCCGGACGACTGGGCGTACCCCCTCTTCTTCACCTGGCCGTCCGGCGGGGTCGACAGCTACCTCGACCACCTCTTCCTCGTGCGGCAGGCGCGCGAGGCGCCGTGGTTCGGCCCGATCACCTCTCCCCTCGTGCTCGCGACGGACCTGGCGGAGGGGCTCCTCCACGTGCCGCGCACGTGGCTGTACCAGGGGGCGCACGACACGAACCATGCCCTGATGGTGACGACCGGCGGGTCGATGCTCCCGTCGTGGTGCAACAGTCGGGAGCTCGCGCGCCACGCCCTCGCGCACGGCGACTACGACCTCGCGCTCGGCGAGTACGAGCGCGGGTTCGGCACGCAGTTCGGGCGCGCCGTGTCGTACTGGGTGACGTTCCCCCTGACGTTCGCGTCGACGGCGCTGCTGCTCGACGGCATGGGCCGGTGGTCGTGGGACATGCAGCTCCGCCGGGCCCACAACCTCGGGCACCGGTCGTCGGAGTTCGACCAGCGGAAGTTCGGCTTCGACGACGCGGCGCTCCACCGCTCGCTGCACGGCGCGCCGAGCGGCGCGGTCGCCACGCTCGTCGAACACCTGCGCGCGCACGTCGTCGCCGCGAAGCCCTCGGTCGGTTACGAGGTGGTGCTGGTCGGCCACTCCATCGGCACGATCGTCATGAACGACCTCCTGAAGCGGGAGCTCGCCGAGGACGCCGACCGACGCCTCCCGATCACCGACATCGTCTATCTCGGCGCGGCGGCATCGATCCGGGAGACGGCGGAGGCGGTCGTCCCGTACCTGCGCCGACGCACCGAGTCCCGGTTCCACCTGCTCACGCTGCATCCGTCGGCGGAGGCGGACGAGTACCACCCGGCCCTGGCCGACGTCCCGCCGCGCGGCTCGCTCCTCGAGTGGATCGACCACTGGTACACGCGTCCCCCGACGCACCTCGACCGGCGGGTCGGGAAGTGGATCAACGTGACGCAGGCGCTGCACGTCTTCCGGGACGTGAAGGACCGCGTCGCCGTGAAGGCGTTCGACGCCCGAGGCGACTTCGTGCCCCAGAAGCACGGTGACTTCGACGAGGGACCGTTCTGGCGGCGGTCGTACTGGGCGACCGACGGGCCGCGGGCGTACGTGCCGTCGTCGGGTCCGTGACGACGGGCGGGGAGACGGGGAACGGGGCGGCGCCCAGAAGGCGACGCCCCGTCGTTCGTCTCTCCGCCGAGGGTTCGACTCAGAGGTTCGAGGTCCCGATCTTGTTGAAGGCGTAGAGGTTCTGCCCGCCGGTGTGGTCGACCAGGTCGAGCTGGGCGCTCTTCTTCACCTTGTTCTGCTGGAGCGAGTTCCCGGCCGAGAAGAGCTGGATCCCGGACACTCCCGCCTTCGCGATCTTGTTCGCGAGCACCAGGTTGCCGCCGCCCGCGTCGATCCGGAGGCCGTTCACCGCCGACTTCTTCACCTTGTTCCCCTGGATCGTCGCGTCGAACACGCCGTTCAGGTAGATCGCGTCGTGCGGCGCCTTCTTGAAGTTGTTCCCCTCGACGAGGACCGCGCCGGAGGCGTTGACGTGGAGGCGCGTCTGCTTGAACGAGTTCGACCGGATCGTCGTGAAGGGCGCCGACTCGACGAACACCGCCCCGGCGTTCTTGAACGGGCAGTCCTCGATGACGTTGCCCGAGCCTCCGCTCACGATCGCCGCCGCCTCGGTCCCGACGAACATCGCCGCGATCCG
>JAUIEL010000824.1 GCA_030428825.1 bacterium | reverse complement strand
GAGCTCTTTCCGCAGCCGGACGGCCCGACGATCGCGGTGACCCCGTCGCGAGGGATCCGGAGGTCGACGCCGGCGACCGCCGGCCGGCCGCCGTACGAGATCGACACGCCGCGGAGCTCGAATCGAGGCGCCGCGCCCGCGTCGCGACGGCTCACGCGGACGCCCCCGTCGGCCCCTCGCCGCCGCGAAGCCACCGGGACGACACGCGCCGGGCGACCTCGTTCACCAGCCCGAGGATCACGAGGAGGACGAGCGCCGCCGACGACGCCGCCCGCTCGCCCCCGGGGACGTTCATCGAGAGGTCGAACACGTGCACCGACAGCGTCCGCCCCGAGTCGAACAGCGACTCGGGCATCCGCGTGACGTAGCCGCTCGTGAAGACGAGCGCCGCCGTCTCGGCGAGGGCGCGGCCGATGCCGAGCAGCAGCCCGACGGTGATCGCCGGCGAGGCGGCGGGGATCAGCAGCCGGCGGATCGTCGTCCACGGGCCGAGTCCGAGCGCCGCGGCCGCGGGCCTCAGGTCGGGCGGCGCCGACCGGAGGCCGACGTACGAGGCCTGGACCAGGATCGGCAGGATCATCGTCGCCAGCGTGCAGCCGCCCGCGAGGATCGAGAAGCCGAACCCGAGGACCTCGCAGAAGAAGACCATCCCGAACAGTCCGAAGACGATCGACGGGACGGTCGCCAGGAGGTCGAGGGAGCGGCCGACGTGCCGCGCCGCCCACCCGCTCGGCCGCGCGACCTCCGACAGCCAGACCGCCGTCCCGAGGCCGAGGGGGAACGCGATCGCGACGCAGGTCCCGAGCACGAGGAGGGTCGACACCACGACGCTCCCGATCCCACCGGACCGCCCGGCGTCCTCGGGCTCGCCGAGGAGGTACCCGGGCGAGAGGTTCGCGCTCCCCTTCATCGCCACGTCGAGGAGCATCCAGGCCGCGCCGGCCGCCACCCCCAGCGCGACGAGGCCGCAGACCACGCCGACGCCCCGGTCCGCGGCCGACCGACGTCCCGGGTCACGCGTTCGTGCGGACGACGGCACCGCCGTTCTCCTCCTCGCGCGCCGGCAGGAACCAGACCGCCGCCCCGATCAGCGCCATCAACGACAGGCCGGTGACGAACAGCGCCGCGCGATGCTCCTCCGTCGCGTACCCCATCTCGAGCGCGATGTTCGCGGTGACCGTGCGCACCGGATCGAACGGGCCGGACGGCATCCGGACCACGTTCCCGCAGACCATCACCACGGCCATCGTCTCGCCGACCGCCCGCGCCGCGCCGAGGAGGACGCCGGCCGCGATCCCGCGCCGCGCCGATGGCAGCACGACGTGACGGATCGTCGCGAGGCGCGACAGGCCGAGCGACGCCGCGGCGACCAGCGACTCGCGCGGCACGGCCCGCACCGCCGCGTCCGCGGCGAGCGCGACGGTCGGGAGGATCATCACCGCCAGGACGAGGATGCCGGCGAGCAGGCACTGGCCGGGCGGCTCCCACCGCGCGAGGAGCGGCGCGAGCGTGACCAGGCCCCACAGGCCGAACAGGACGGACGGCACGCCGTTCAGGAGCTCGAGGAGGCGACGCAGGGGGCCGGCCAGACGGCGGGGTCCCGTGTGCTCGAGGAAGAGCGCGCACGCGACGCCGGCGGGCGCCGCGATGCCGACGGCGCCCGCCGTGACGAGGACCGAGGCCGCGAGCATCGGCGCGACGAGGAACTCCCCGCCGGTCGGGCGCCACGCGGGGTCGGTGAGGAATCGCGCCGGCCCGATCTCGCGGAGCGCCGGCCACGCGCGCCAGAGGACGAACGCGCCGATCACGAGGACGAGGAGGCCCGCGATCCCCGCGGCGGCGCGGACCGCCCCGGCCAGGAGGCGGTCAGGAGTCGACCGGGACAAGCCGCGCCTCCTCGACGAGGTCCCGCACGGCCGGCGACCGCGCGAACTCGATCCAGGCGCGGGCGAGGTCGTCCGGCGCCCCCGGAGTCACGAGCAGGAGGGGGCGCTCGATCGGGAACCGCTCCGTCGCTCCCGAGGGGGTCCGGCGGGAGAGGAGCCCGATCGACGCGCCCTCCTCGACCTCTCGCGCCGCCTCGCCGGCGGAGACGTAGCCGATCGCGCCGACGTTGCCGGCGACGGTCTTGATCGCCTGCTGGTTCTCCCCGGCGATCACGTCCGCCGCGATCTCGTCGAGCGCCAGTCCGAAGTGCTCCCGGAACACCTCCAGCGTCGCCCGCCCCTCCGCCTTGTTCACGACGACGATCGGTCCGGGGCGCCCGCCGAGCTCCTCCCAGTCGTCGACCTCCCCCCGGTAGATCGCGACGACCTGTTCGTCGCTCAGGGCCCGCACCGGGTTGTCGGCGTGGACGATCAGGCCGACGACGTCGCTCGCGATCGGGTGGGCGATCAGACCGCGGGCCCGCTCGGCCTCGGTGAGCGCCCGGGACGCCATCCCGACGTCGGCGACGCCGGAGAGCGCGTCCGCGATCCCGCGCGACGAGCCGCCGGTCTGCACGTCGACGCGGACCTCGGGGTGGAGGCGCTCGAAGCGCCGCCCGATCTCCCCGGCGAGCGGCGCCACGGTGCTCGATCCGGTCAGGACGAGCCGGCCCGCGAGCCCCCCCTCGCCCGAGGCCCTC
>JAUIEL010000060.1 GCA_030428825.1 bacterium | reverse complement strand
GGACCATCCCCACGATCAGGCGCACGAGATCGTGCTTGAGCATGAGATACGCGCCACTGGCAAACAGGATGGCAACCGCAAGGGACAGGATCAGCGTCACGACCGCTCACCTGCCTCTCCGGCATCGCCCGGCCGCGAGAACAGCCCCGCCATGCTTGACTTGCGCTCCTGGGCCCGCGCGAGCGTCGCCGTGACCCCAACGCCGAACCCGAACACCACCAGGAACACACCGACATCGAATGCGACCGCGGTGATGAACTCCACGGTCCCGAAGTGGATCGCCTTCTCGCCCGCCGGGGGCCAATGCGTCATGAGCGGCTGCCCGCGCACGGCCGGCACGAACGCGGTGAGCAGCGCGATGAGCAACCCGAGGAATGTCCCTTTCGGTGCGCGCTGGATCACAGGAAGCCGGGTGAGCTCCTCCGGCCCAAACACCATCACCTGCAACGCGACACCCAGTGAAGCAATGACACCCGCCGAGAATCCGTCGCCGATATCCACGTAGCCCTTGATCATGATGCCGATCGCAACCACGAAGATCGGGATCAGCAATATGCGGGCGGCGACCTGCGTGAGAACGGTGGTGGTGACGGTCCTGTCGCTCATCGCAGCCTTCCTGCCCGCATCAGGCTGAGGATGCCGACGAACGCGATCGCGATCACCGTAATCTCGCCCATGGTGTCAAACCCGCGAAAATCGGCCAGGATCACGGTGACGACGTCGTAGCCGTGTGCCAACGGCGACTGCTCGATGTGCCGCCCGATTACCGTTGTCGAGGCCGACGGCCGCGAAAGCGCGCTCCAGACCACCACGAACGCCACCGAGCCCGCGATGAACGCGATGATCGCATCGCGTCCCAGCCGAATGCGAGGCGCGCGCAGGTTGCGCTCGTAGCGAAGGATCGGGCGCGGAATCAGCACCAGGATACCGATGAAAACAACCGTGAAGATCGTCTCGATGAGCACCGCGACCAGCGCGACATCGGGTGCGCCGAGCAGCGCATAGACAACCGCCAGGCTGAACCCGACCCCGGAAAGGGTCAGGGCCATGCGCAGGTGGTCCTGCGGGATCACCACCATCACGCCACTGGCCGCGGCAACACCGAGCATCAGCAACAATGGCAGATCGCCGGACTCGATGCTGGTAAACCTGAAGGTATCCTGCGTCGGCGAGTAGATCACCGCCAACAACACCAGCGCCCCGGAGGGGATGAGAATCGTCGCGATGCGGCTGCGAAGGTCGCGCACCTCGAAATCGTGGATGCTGTCAGACAACCGGTTCATCCCGTACAGGGCCAGCGCATACCCGCGGGCAGGACCGATGCGGTTGCCAATCTTGACCAGCCGCTCGACTGGCTGGTGCCACCAGCGCCCGGTGAGCAGGACGACCGCGCCGAGTCCATACACCGACAGGGCCATCAGGTTCTCCGTCCGGGTATCCAGGTGATAGGCGAGGTTGATCTCCAGCTCCTCACCGAAGCTGACCCGCGCCGCCTGCTCGGCAAGCCACCGAAACGGCTCGACCCAAATCCCGCCGAGCACCGTCAGCGCGCCGAGCACCCCGACCGGGATCACGAGCGACGCTGGCACCGGCTGCACGTCACCCTGCCGGGGGCCGAGGAAGATGCCAGCCCAGAAGCGGGCAATATACGCGAAGCTCAGGGTCGCGCCGGCGACTGCGAACCACTGGATGAGCTGCCCGCGCCCGTCTGCGCCGGCGAAGAACAACTCGTCCTTGAAAAAGCCGATCGTGAACGGCAGCGCCATCAATCCGGCGGATGCCATGGCGCTGCCGACGGCGAGCCACGGCATCCGCCGCCACAGGCCGCCGACGTCGGCGAGACGCGCGCTGCCGGTTGCCTCGGTCACCGCGCCGGCGGTCATGAACAACGCGCTCTTGGCGATGGCGTGGGCGATGACGTAGAAGGTTGCACCGGCGACACCATACTCGCCACCGATGCCGAACATGACCACGACATAGCCGTATTGGGAGATGGTGGAATAGGCCAGCACCTGCTTGAACACGTCGCGCGTCAGCGCCACCAGGCCGCCCACCACCATCGAGGCGCCGCCGATGACAATCAGCGCGTCCAGCACGCGGGTATCCAGGGAGACCAGCGGATAGATACGCCCAATGAGGAACACACCGGCGGCGACCATCGCCGCCGAATGCAGGTACGCGGACACCGGAGTCGGCGCTGCCATTGCGCGCGGCAGCCAGAAATGCAGTGGGAACTGCGCGCTCTTCGCAAGCGCACCGACCAGGATCAGCGAAACCGCCCAGGTCACCGTGGTCGACGGCTCAGCGGACTGGAACAGTAGTGGGAGCGAGAACGTCCGGTACTCCGACCAGAGCAGGAGCGCGCCAACCAGCACACCAACCGCGCTGACACCGGTCACCAGCAGGGCCATCAATGCGGCGGTTCGGGACTCCTCTTCCTCGCTGTCGTACCCGATCAGGAAGTAGGACGCGATCGCGGTGAGGTCCCAGAACACGAACAGCAGGATGAGATCCTGCGACATGACCAGCCCGACCATGGCCGCCATGAAGAGCAGCAGAAAACCGAAGAACCGCACATCGTCGGCCCGACGCTTGCCGGTGTGGTGACGATGCAGCGGCATGTATCCCGACGCATAGACCGCGATCAGCAACCCGAGGATGCCGAGGATCTTCTTCACGCCGCCGCCCCTCCGGCGCCGCCGCTCGCCGTGGCGAGCCGCATCACCGCCTCCTCCGTCAGCGCGTCCCGCCCGAGCGCGCCGGCGACCCGCCCCGCGTGCAGCACGAGCACGCGGTCGGAGAGGGTCAGGACCTCCTCCATCTCCGACGACGCGAAGACGATCGCCAGCCCGTCCGCGGCGAGGCGCCGGAGGAGCGCGTAGATCTCCTGCCGCGCGCCGACGTCGATCCCGCGCGTCGGCTCGTCGAGCAGCAGGAGGCGCGGCCGCGTCGCCAGCCACTTCCCGAGCACCACCTTCTGCTGGTTCCCGCCGGAGAGGAGGCCGCCGAGCTGGTCCGGTCCGCTCGTCCGGATCGAGAGGGCGTCGATCATCTCCGCCGCCAACGCCTCCTCCCGGGCGTCGTCGACGAGGCCGAGCCGGGCGTGTTCGGCGAGCGACGCGACGCCGAGGTTCTCCCGCACGTCCATCTCGAGGAACAGGCCGTGCCGCTTCCGGTCCTCCGGGACGAACCCGACGCCGGCCGCGATCGCCTCGCGCGGGTGCCGCGGGTCGAGCCGGCGCCCCTCGACCGTGACCTCGCCGGCGAGCGGCCGGTCGACGCCGAACAGCGTCCTGAGCAGCTCGGTCCGCCCCGCGCCGACGAGGCCGGCGAGGCCGACGAGCTCGCCGCGCCGCACCTCGAACGACACGCGCGCGTCGGGCCACGCCTCGGTGACGACGCCGTCGACCCGGAGGACGACCTCGTCGGTGGCGCGGGAGATCTGGGGCTGGATCGCGACGTCGCGGCCGACCATCAGGCGGACCATCGCGTCGTGCTCGACCTCGTCCCGGGCGAGCGCGCCGGCGTTCCTCCCGTCGCGCAGGACGACGACCCGGTCCGCCAGCCGCTTCACCTCGCCGAGACGGTGGGAGATGTAGACGATCGACGTCCCCTTCGCGCGGAGGCCGTCGAGGACGCGGAAGAGATGCTCCGACTCGGCGAGCGAGAGGGACGACGTCGGCTCGTCGAGGATGAGGACGCGCGCGTCCTGCGCCAGCGCCTTCGCGATCTCGACCGACTGCTGCTGGCCGATCGCCAGCGAGGCGACCGGAGTGTCGGGCGCGAAGTCGGCGCCGATCCGGTCGAGCACCTCGCGCGTGCGGCGCTCGATCGCGCCCTCGTCGATCAGTCCGCGGCGGCGCGGCTCGCGGCCGAGGTGGACGTTCGCGCCGACGGTGAGGTTGTCGGCGAGGCAGAGCTCCTGGTGGATCAGGACGACGCCGAGCTCCGCCGCGCGGCGCGTCGAGTCGATCGTCACCGGCGCGCCGTCGAGGAGGAGCTCGCCGTCGTCCGGCGTCGTGACCCCGGCGAGCACCTTCATGAGCGTGCTCTTCCCGGCGCCGTTCTCTCCGACGACCGCGACGACCTCGCCGGCGCGGAGCTCGAGATCGACGCCGTCGAGCGCCAGGACGCCCGGGTACCGCTTCGTGATCCCCCGCGCCGCGAGGAGCGGGGCCGCGCCTCCGGTCACGAGCCGCCTTCGACGAGGCGCTTCAGCTCGTCCCGGAAGGCGCGGCAGTCCTCCTTCCGGACCACCCGCGCCGGGACGTCGAGGAACCCGCCCTCCGGCAGGACGTCCTCGCCGCGGGCGAGGCCGGCGAGGATCCGGACCGACTCGTAGCCGTAGCGGTACGGCTGCTGGGTCACCGTCCCGTGGACGTGGCCGTCGAGGATCCCCTGCAGCGTCCGGTCGTTCTCGTCGAACCCGACGACGGCGACCGCCCCGAGCTTCCCGGCGGTCTGGAGCGCCTCGAGGCACGCCGGCGTGTTGTACTCGAAGAGGCCGATCATGGCGTCGAGGTCCGGGTGGAGCGCCAACGCGTCCTCGGCGTTCGCCTTCGCGCGCGACGTGTCGAACTGGTCGGTCCGCGTGTCGAGGATGGTGTACCGCTCGCCGGCGAGGACCTCGCCGGGCGGGTCGAACCGCGTCCGGTCGGCCGGCCGGTCGAGGAGCTCGTCGACGATCCCCTGCCGGCGGAGCTTCGCGTTGTCCTGCTCCATCCGACCGACGAACAGCATCACCGACCCGCCTCCCGGCATCGCCTCCTTCAGGAGCTTCCCGCACTCGCGGCCCGCCGTGTAGTTGTCCATCCCGACGTAGCAGAGCCGCTTCGTCCCCGGCGCGTCCGAATCGTGGGTGATGACGCGCGTCCGGTCGCACGCCTCGTCGATGAGACTCGCCTGGTTCACGCCGTCGATCGGGCTGATCGCGATGCCGTCGACGCCGAGGGTCAGGAGCTCCTCGACGATCCGCTTCTGGTCCGCGACGTCGTTCGGCGCCTTGAACTCCGCGTCGGCGGCGAACTCCTCGGCCGCCGCGCGGACGCCCGCGTTCGCGATCGTCCAGAACGAGGCGATGCCGTTCGTCACGAACGCCACCTTCGGGCGATCGGCGGCGCCGTCCCCTCCGCCGTTCTTCGAGCAGGCGGCGAGCGTCGCGAGGGCGACGAGGAGAGGGACGAGGAGGCGTGGTGCGCGCATCTGGTATCTTCCGCGGATCGACCGTGCGTCCCTCCATGCTACCGACGCCCCCGCAGCCCCGCGCCCCCCGCGCCGACCGAGGATGAAGCCGACCCGCGCCGTCTCCGCCCTGCCGGCCCTCTTCCTCGCCGTGCTCGTCGCCGCCGACGATCCGGCGGGCGCGCCGCTCTCGTTCGAGGACGACGTCCTGCCGATCCTCGAGGAGCAGTGCTTCCGTTGCCACGGCGGGCGGAAGCGCGTGAAGGGCGGGCTCCGGCTGACCAGCCGCGAGGGGGTCCTCGCCGGCGGCGACTCGGGGCCGGCGGTCGACCTGCTGCAGCCGGAGACGAGCCTCCTCCTGAAGATGATCCGGTACGCCGACCCGGACCACCAGATGCCGCCGAAGGGGAAGCTCGACGACGACGAGATCGAGCTCCTCGCGCGCTGGGTCGCCGAGGGGATCCCCTGGGAGGGGGAGGACGACTTCGGCGTCGCGCCGGACGACGAGGGCGAGGAGTCGGCGATCGAGCCGTGGCGGTACGGGCCGGTCGTCCGCCCCGCGCCGCCGGCGGTCCGCGACGAGGCTTGGGTCCGGAATCCGATCGACGCGTTCGTCCTCGCCCGACTCGAGGCGGCCTCCGCGCCGCCCGCCCCGCCGGCCGACCCGGCGACGCTCCTCCGGCGGGTGACGTTCGACCTCACCGGTCTCCCGCCGACGCCGGACGAGGTCCGCGCGTTCGTCGCCGACCCGTCCGACGCCGCGTACGAGGCGGCGATCGAGCGCCTCCTCGCGTCGCCGCGGTACGGCGAGCGCTGGGCCCGGCACTGGCTCGACGTCGTGCGGTACGCCGAGACGAACGGGTTCGAGCGGGACACCGACAAGCCGTTCGTCTGGCGCTACCGCGACTGGGTGATCGACGCGTTCGACGAGGACAAGCCGTACGACCGGTTCGTGCTCGAGCAGCTCGCGGGGGACGAGCTCGACGAGGTGACGCCGGAGACGCTCGTCGCGACGGGGTTCCAACGGCTGATGCAGTGGGACGACGAGCCGGGGCAGGGCGTGCTGCAGGCGCGGTACGACACGCTCGACGACCTCGTCTCGACGACGAGCCAGGCGTTCCTCGGGGTGACCCTCGGGTGCGCGCGGTGCCACGACCACAAGAAGGACCCGATCCCGCAGACGGACTACTACCGGTTCATGGCGTTCTTCCACGGGCTGACCGACCTGCGCGCCGACGGGCCGTTGGTCGAGATCCCGACGCCGGAGGAGCGCGCGGAGATCGACCGGCGCCGGGCCGAGCGGGACGCGGAGCTCTCGGCGTGGCTCGCGGCGCGGCGCGAGGAGGTCGAGGCGCGCGGCGTCCGGCTGCTCCGGCCGTCGGACGACCGGACGACCTGGACCGGGCCCCTCGACGTCCCGGCGGACGGGACGGCGCGGTTCGGACTGCGGGGCGGCGGCGAGCGGGCGCGACTGACCGTCGGCGGAACGTCGCTCCTCGGCCCGGGGGTGGCGCGCGAGCGGTCGATCGTCCTGGCGGCGGGGACGGTCGAGGTCCGCCTCGACGACGTCGACCCGAACGCGCCGCCGCCCGCCCTGTGGTGGCGGCCGGGGACGTCGCCGACGTGGAGGCACACGTTCGACGATCCGGGGCCGGACTGGGCGTCCCCCTCGTTCGACGATTCCGCGTGGTCGGTCGGCGCGCCCGGCTTCGGGACCGCCGGCACCCCGGGGAGCGAGATCGGGACCGAGTGGTCGACGCGCCACGTCTGGCTGCGGCGGTCGTTCGTCTGGAACGCCGCGGAGCGGGACGCGCTGACGTTCGTCGGCCACCACGACGACGACCTCGAGGTGTTCGTGAACGGCGTCCTCGCGGTCGGGCGGAGCGGGTACGTCACGGCGTACGGCGAGCTCCCGCCGAGCGACGCGGCGCGGGCGGCGGTCCGGCAGGGGGAGAACCTCCTCGCCGTCCGGTGCGCGCAGGACTTCGGGGGGCAGTTCGTGCACGTCGAGCCGGCCCGCGTCGACGCCCTCGCGGCGGCGGCCCCGACGGACGTCGCGTTCGGGCGGCGGCCGCTGACGCTGGCGGCGACGATCGGCGACGCGGGGCCGGCACGCGAGGCGTTCGAGGCGATCCGGCGGCGCGAGATCGTGGCGCCGCGCGCGCTGGCGGTGACCGAGCGCGGCGGCCGGCCCGAGCCGCTCCACGTCCACGTCCGGGGGAGCGCCCACGCCCTCGGCGACCCGGTCGAGCCGGCGTTCCCGGCCCTCTTCGACCCGCCGCCGGCCGTCGTTCCCGACCCTCCCGCGGACGCGCCGACGTCGGGGCGCCGGCGCGTGCTCGCCGAGTGGATCGCGAGCGACGATCACCCGATGACGGCGCGCGTGATGGCGAACCGGATCTGGCAGCACCACCTCGGCCGCGGGATCGTGAGGACGCCGAACGACTTCGGCGCCCTCGGCGAGGGGTCGACGCACCCGGCGCTGCTCGACTGGCTCGCCGCCGAGTTCGTCGCGCGCGGCTGGAGCGTGAAGGCGATGCACCGCCTGATCCTCACCTCGGCGACGTACCGGATGTCCTCGCACGCGCACCCGGACGCGCTCGCGGCCGACCCGGCGAACGACCTCTTCTCCCGGTTCGCGCTCCGGCGCCTGTCGGCGGAGGAGATGCGCGACACGATGATCGCGATGACCGGACGCCTGAACGAGCGCCGCGGCGGGCCGTCGTTCTACTCGCGGATGCCGAAGGAGGCGCTCGCCACGTCGTCGCGGCCGGACGCGGCCTGGGGGACGTCGCCGTTGGAGGAGACGTTCCGGCGCTCGATCTACATCAAGGTGAAGCGGTCGCTCCTGACGCCGTTCCTCGCCGCGCTCGACCTCGCCGACACCGACCAGACCTGCCCGGAGCGGTTCACGACGACGCAGCCGACGCAGGCGCTGACGATGGTGAACGGCGAGTTCGTGCACGAGATGGCGACGCGGTTCGCGGAGCGGCTGCGCGGCGAGGTCGGCGACGACATCGACCGGCAGATCCGGCGAGCGGTCGCGCTCGCGCTCGGGAGGGAGGCGACCGACGGCGAGGTGGCGAGCCACCGGGCGTTCGTCGAGGAGCTCTCCGGCGAGGACGGGGTCGACCCGCTCGCCCTCTTCTGCCTGGTGATCCTGAACCTGAACGAGTTCGCGTACGTGGCGTGACCGCCGCGCGTCGACGAGGAGCGGAGCGATGGACGAACGGAGCGAGCGCACGGATCGGACGACCGACGGGGGCGGCGGGCGCTCGTTCGATCGACGTCGGTTCCTCCGGCACGCCGGCGGCGCGATGGCGTCGTGGCCGCTGGCGGCGGCGGCGGCGCGGGCCGGCGCGCTCGAAGGGCTCGCGGGCGGCGGGCCGGCCGAGCTCCTGAACCCGCTCGCGCCGAGGCCGCCCCACTTCGCGCCGAAGGCGAAGGCGGTGATCTTCCTCTTCATGTACGGCGGCCCGAGCCAGGTCGACACGTTCGACCACAAGCCGGAGCTGTACGGGCTCGACGGGAAGACGGTGAAGGTGAAGACGCGCGGCCGGGGCGGGTCGAAGGACGAGGGACGGGTCGTCGGGCCGAAGTGGAGGTTCAAGCCGTACGGCGAGTGCGGGAAGATGGTCTCCGACCTGTTCCCGCACGTCGGCGCGTGCGTCGACGACATGGCGTTCGTGCACTCGATGTACGCCGAGTCGCCGATCCACGGGTCGGCGATGTTCATGATGAACTCGGGGCATCTCTTCAGCGGGAAGCCGTGCCTCGGGAGCTGGGTGAACTACGGGCTCGGCTCGGAGAACGCGAACCTCCCCGGCTTCGTCGTCATGCTCGACGACAGCGGCGGGCCGATCTCCGGCGCGAAGAACTGGTCGAGCGGCTACATGCCGGCGAGCTACCAGGGGACCGTGGTGCGGGCGACCGGCAACCCGATCATGGACCTCGACCTGCCGGAGGGGATGACGCGGCCGCGGCTGCGGCGCGTGCTCGACGAGCTGAAGCGGCACAACGACGCGCACCTCGGACGGTACGACGGGAACCACGAGCTGGCGGCGCGGATCGCGAGCTACGAGCTGGCGTACCGGATGATGGAGCACGCCCCCGAGGCGCTGGCGATCGACCGCGAGCCGGAGGCGACGAAGGCGCTCTACGGGCTCGACGAGGAGCGGACCGCGCCGTTCGGACGGAAGTGCCTCCTCGCGCGGCGGCTGGTCGAGCGCGGCGTCCGGTTCGTCCAGATCTACTCGGGCGGGAACCACAACGACCACAACTGGGACGCGCACGGCGACCTCGTGATCAACCACGAGAAGCACGCCGGGAACACCGACCGGCCGATCGCCGGGCTGCTGCGGGACCTGAAGCGGACGGGGATGCTCGACGAGACGCTCGTCGTCTGGACCGGCGAGTTCGGGCGCCAGCCGACCGCCGAGTACGCCGAAGGGACGGGGCGCGACCACAACTCGTACGGCTTCACCCTCTGGATGGCCGGCGGCGGCATCAAGGGAGGCGTCAGCGTCGGCGAGACCGACGAGCTCGGGTCGGCCGCGGTGACCGACCGCTGCCACGTCCGGCAGGTCCACGCCACGATCCTGAACCGCCTCGGCCTCGACCCGAACGGCCTCACCTACCGCTTCGGCGGCCTCGACCAGAAGCTGGTCGGCGTCGAGGGGGCCGACCCGATCGGGGCGCTCCTGGCGTAGGCGCCCGCGGTCGCACGGGGAGACGACGGACGACGAACGCGATGACGGCGAACCGACGGGCGGAGCCGCGGAGACCGGTCGGCCGGCGTCGCGGCCGCGGCGCCCCCGGACCGTGGGTCGCGCTCGCGGGGCTCCTCCTCGCCGCCGGCTGCGTCCGGCTGTCGGTCCCCGAGCCCGCGGTCGCGGCGCTCGAACGGGGGGAGGTCGACGGGCACCGGATCGTCTTCGTCGTCGAGGGGATGCTGAAGGACCTCGGCTCGGACTGGGAGGAGCGGCTCGCGCTCGACCTCGTCGCCGACGGCCGCCTCCCGATCGTCGTCCGGTACTGGTCCGACCCGACCGGCGTCTGGTTCGACTGGGGGCGCGTCGCGCCGGGGCGGGCGATCGCGGCGGCCGCGGACGCGCTGGTCGACCTCCACGTGCGGAGCGGCTCGACGCGACCGCTCGACCTCGACGTCGTCGGGTTCTCGGCCGGCTGCGAGGCGCTCCTCGGGGCGTTCGAGCGGGCCGAGCGCGCCCGCTTCGACCGGGCCGTCCTCGTCTCCTCCTCCTCGTTCTTCCTGTCGACCGAGATCGTGCGCCGGCTCGACGACGGGCGCGTCGCCGACGTCGTCGCGTTCTGGTCCCCGATCGACCTGACGACGATCCTCGCCCCGCTCGGCGCCGGCCAGTTCGGGATGCGCGCGCGCTCGCCGAGCGTCCGGAACGAGCGGCTCTTCGTCCCCCACTCGGCGCGCTTCCTCGGCGAGGAGGAGATCGGACGGTTCCGGGACGCGCTCGGCCGCCTCCCTCCTCCGCCGCCGCCGGACCGGTTCGACGCGGCGCTGGCGCGGTTTCTGCGGGACGCGAGCGGCGACGGCGGAATCGAGTTCGACCGCGTTCCGCGGGAAGATCGGCCCGCGGGCGGCGCGGTACCCTCGCCGCCATGAACCCCCCGCCCCTCCCCCTCTCCGAGAGCGACGCCTGGGCCGCGGTCGTGGCCCGCGACGCGGCCGCGACCGGATCGTTCGTCTACGCGGTCCGGACGACCGGCGTCTACTGCCGGCCCGGCTGTCCGTCGCGGCGGCCGCTCCGGCGGAACGTCGTGTTCCACGCGTCGGCGGCGGTCGCGCGGGCGACCGGCTTCCGCCCCTGCCGCCGGTGCCGCCCGGACGAGGCGTTCCTCGCCGCGGCGGAGCCGTTCGTGACCCGGACGATCGACCTCCTCGAGGAGCGGCTCGACGAGGACTGGACGCTCGACGCGCTCGCGGCGGAGGTCGGCCGCAGCCCGTCGCACCTCGCCCGTCGCTTCCGGGAGCGGACCGGGTGGACGCCCCGCGAGCTCCAGCGGGCGATGCGGCTGGCGCGCACGCGGGCGCGGGTCCGCGAGGGAGAGGACCTGACCCGGGCGGCGTACGCGGCGGGGTTCGGGTCGTCGCGCGGCCTGTACGACGCGGCGCGCGACGGGCTCGGCATGCCCCCCGGCCGCGCGGCCCGCGGCGGCGAGGGGGTCGCGCTCGAGACGTCGACCCGCCCCTCGACGTTCGGACGGGTCCTCGTCGCGTCGACCGATCGCGGCGTCTGCGCGGTCCTGCTCGGCGACGACGACTCGTCCCTGGAGGCCGAGCTCGCACGCGCGTTCCCCCGCGCCGGCCGGGCGGCGGCGACCGACCGACACCGGGAGCTCGCCGACGCCGCGCACCGCCACCTGGAGGACGTCCGCGTCCCGCTCGCCCTGCCGCTCGACCTCCGCGGCACGCCGTTCCAGCTCCGGGTCTGGAGCGCGCTCCGCGACGTCGCGCCCGGCGCCACGCGGACGTACGCCGAGGTCGCGCGCGCGATCGGCGATCCGGCCGCGGCCCGCGCGGTGGCGCGAGCGTGCGCGGCGAACGTCGTGGCCGTGCTCGTCCCGTGCCACCGGATCGTGCGGGCCGACGGACGGCCCGGCGGGTACCGGTGGGGAGCCGCGCGGAAGGAACGGCTCCTCGAACGGGAGCGAGGTTCGGAGCGCTGAGCCGGGGGCCGCCGCTTCACTCCGCCGGCAGCGCGTCGAGGAACCGCTCGACCGCCGCCGCGAACGCGTCCGGGCGGTCGGAGAACGGGAAGTGCCCGGCCCCCTCGATCACCTCGACCGTCGCGTCCCCGAGCCGCGAGGCGACGTGGCGCGAGGCCTCGACGGGCACGAGGTCCCGGTCGCCGTGGACGAGCAGCGTCGGCGCCTCGATCGCCCGGACGGCGGCGCTCCAGTCGTGAGAGCGACCGAGCGACAGGTACATCGCGAACGGCGCGAACCCTCCGACGCCGTCCCGGGGGACCGAGACCGACGCGCCGGTCGACGCGGCCGCGAACCACTCGCCGAGCCGCGCGTGGAGCGCCGCGAGCTCGGCGTCCGAACGGTCGCCGAGCGTCCCGTAGTCGAGGTACTCCCCGAGGAACGCGTCGAACTCCTCGCGCCGGTCGTCCGGGAGCCGCGCTCGGATGGTGGCGAACAGGTCGCCGCTCGGGGACGGCATCACGATCAGGTCGGCCGGCGCGACGAGGACCAGGGCGCGCACGCGCTCCGGGAACTCGGCGGCGTAGAGCAGCGCGAGGAGCCCCCCGAACGAGTGCCCGATCAACACGAGCCGCTCCTCGTCGAGGATCCGGCGGACCCGTTCGACGTCCGCCACCTGCGCGCCGAGGCCGAGCGTCCGCTCGAGGAGGTCGAACCTCTCCTCGAAGCCGCCGGAGAGCCGCTGGAACGGCCGGGTCGATTCGCCGCAGCCCCGCTGGTCGAAGAACGTCACCCGCCGCCGTTCTCCGAGGCGCGCGAGACCGTCCGGCGCCGCCGTGAACGGGACGGACGGACCGCCGTGCAGGACGAGCAGCCGATCCCCGCCGTCCCCGACCGAGCGATGGGCCAGACGGATCCCGTCCTCCACGAGCCACGTGCCGGGGACCGGCGCGTCGTCGGCCGGCGGATCGAGCCGCGGCCCGCGCTCCCCCCCGTGCCGGACCTCTCCCGGCTCGTACCGCGCCCGTGCCATCCAGCTCCAGACTCCCCACGCCGCGCCGCCCAGCACCGCCAGCACGACGCACGAGACCACGACTCCACGCTTCACCATCGGCGGGACCTCCGCCGCCGAACCTACGGTCCGGCCCGCGCGCCGCCTGACCGACCTTGCTCCGCCCGCGATCGTTCGCCGACGACCGCGAGGGGCGGCGCCCGACGGACGAGGCCGGGCTCCGCGGCGATCACGGACCGCCGGACCAGCGGGTCTCGCCCCACCGGACCTCGATCGGCTCCTCGAGCCGCGTCTCGCCGTCGGCGCCCACGACGCGCAGAAGGTACGCTCCGGCGACCGGCGCGACGAGCGTGAACGAACCGTCGACGGCCGGGGACGCCGGCGCGCCGACCGCGGCGGCGGAGGCCGGATCGACGAGCGACACGCGCGACGCCGTCGCCTCTTCGCCGCCGGGGCGCAGACGGCCTCGCAGCACGCAGATCGACAGGTCGAGGTCGTGCCGGGTGGTCTGCCCCTCGAACAGTTCGCAGCTCCAGGGGATCTCGCCGACGCCCGGCTCTCCGGAGGTGCCGAACGACTGCGGGGGCCCGGGGCGGAGCTCCCGATCGTGCCGGACGACGTGGTAGCGCCCCGGGATCAGCCGCTCGAACCGGAACCGCCCGTCCGCCCCGACGCGGACCGTCCGCGCGTACCCGTCGCCGCGCGAGATCCCGACGATCGTCCCGGCCGCGGACCGCCCCGGCGGCGGCAGGACGCGCCCCGCCAGGACGCCTCCCTCGCCGAGGCGGACGTCCAGCGGCGCCACACCGACCGTCGGCTCGAACTCGAACGGCCCGACCTCCGCCGGGGCCGCCCCGTCGGCCTCGACCCGGACCACGTACGCCCCCGCCTCCCTCAGCGTCAGCACGAACGACCCGTCCGCGCCGGTCGTCCCCTGCGCCTCCCGCGGCGGCGACACCCGGACCGGGAACCCGTCCGCGTCGGTCCGTCCGGTCGCCATGCGGTGCACCCGGACCGCCGCCCCCGCGACCGGCTCGCCCGCGAGCGTGACGACGCCCGTCAACCCCGGGAGCGCCCGCACCGCGACCTCGACGACCCCGTCCGCGAGGACCCGAGCCGGGTCGAGCGGGCCGACCTCCGTCCGATCGTGGTGCGGCGCCTCGACCACCAGCGTGAACGGGACGTCCGGGAGCTGCAGCGCGACCCGCCCGTCGTCGGTCCTCGCGAACGTGTTCACCAACGACTCGCCGGTCCTCGTGAACGCGCTGAACTCGCGAAGCGTCTCGTCCCCCCCGCCGATCGCGACGACGTCGAACGTCCGCGACGGGCGCAGCCGGAGCGTCACCCGATCGCCGGGCCCGACGTGGACGGCCTCGCTCGCGCGATACTCGCCGGCGGGGGACGTCGCGAACAGCCGGTGCTCCGCCACGATGTTCGCCACGATCAGGAACGCCCCGTCCTCGTCCGAACGGGTCGAACCGCTCACCCGCGACCGTCCCAGCTTCGCCGCGTACTTCACGCTCGCGCCGAGCACCGGCGCCCCGTCCGGGTCGACGACGACGCCCTCGATGTGGGGCGGACGCTCCTCGGTCGGCGGCAGGGAGATCCCGATCCCCTCGACCAGGTCCCCCGCGCCGAGCTCGAACCCCGCGGAGTGCGCTCGCTCCTGCTCGGCGCCGACCGCCTCGATCCGGATCACGCCGGCGGGGACGCCGGCCAGCTCGAACCGCCCGGCGGCGTCGGTGGTCGCACGCGCCTCGGAGTTCAACGCCTCCGCGGTCATCGGCTTCCCGTCGACGAGCACCACGGACCAGACCCTCACGCCGGCCGCCGGACGTCCGTCCGCGTCCTCGACGCGACCGACGACGGTCGCCCCCGGCCGGAGCACCACGTCGCCGAGCGGGACGTCCTCGCCGAGCACCAGCCGCGCCCGGGCCTCCTCGGTCGTGTATCCCGCGCGGGAGACCCGGAACGTCGCGTGGTCCCCGAGCCACGGCACGAACGCCTCGGGGACCTCGCCCGTCATCCGGACCGTCCCGTCCGCCGTCGCCGTCCCGCGGTGCCCCGGGACGTCGGTCAGCTCGACCGTCGCCCCCTCGAGCGGCCGTCCGGACGGATCGACGACGCGCGCCGTGATCGCCGCCGTCCGCTCCTCCGCCTCCGCCGCCGCGGCGTCCTCCGATGCGACGTCGGCGGCCGGGGCCGCGTCGACCCGCTCCGGCGGGGGGGCCTCCGGGGCGGGGCCGCCGTCGAACGCATACCAGCCGAGCAGACCGCCGACGTAGGGGACCCACTCGATGACGTCCACCTTGTACGTCAGGCCCGCCGCCGCCGAATACACGCGGGTGGTCTGCCCCGGCACGAACTCGTGACCCGAAGCCATCAGCTCGAGGTTGGCGTCGAACATGTCGCTGAGGCCGTACGCGCCGTAGCCGCCGAACACGAGCGCCGTGGACTGCTCCTCGACGTCGACGAAATCGGCTTCCGGCTTCAGTCGAACATGCCGGCGCGAAATGTGCGGATCCCAGGGGATGGGTAAATCGAGCTCCAGCGCCCGGCCAATCTCATAGTTGCGCCCCGGCACCAGAGTGTTCTTGACGCGTTGGCGGCGGTCGACGCCGACGGCATGCAGTTCGATCAACGCTCCGACTTCCTTTCTGAACGAGCCGACAGTGAGTCGCCGGATGACCTGCTCGTCGCAGTCGCCATCGCGCCGCCGAATTGAAGACCGCGATCACTGAGACCGCGTTTGACAAAGTACAGCAGCAACACAATCAACCCGCCGGCAACAACCAG
>JAUIEL010000823.1 GCA_030428825.1 bacterium | reverse complement strand
TGCCGCGCCGCTCGGGGAGGCAGACGATCACGCGGTCGACGTTCTGCTCCTTCACCGTCCGCACGATGTCCGCGTACCCGCCGAAGATCGGCTTGCCGCGGATCTGCTCGCCGGGCCGCTTCGCCGCGTCGGGGACGATGTACCCGGCGATCACGTACGACGGTTCGGCGCGCTCGGTCAGCTCGCGTTCGATCGTCCCGGCGATCGGGCCGTCGCCGACCATCAGCAGGCGGTCGGCGACCGGCAGGCGGCTGACCGTGTAGCTCGCGGCGCGGCGGAAGCCGAACGACGTGAAGTAGATCAGCGTCATCACGACCAACGCCTGCGCGATCGTCGCCTTGTAGATCCCGAGCACCGGGTCGTGCTCGTCGCGCCCGAGGAGGTGCTTGTCGATGCCGTCGAGCGCGAAGTAGAGGAGCGCGGTGAGGACGAGCGCGTACGAACACGCCTCGAGGAGCCGGATCGAGCTCTGCTGCTTGTTCCGGACGACCTTCCAGGCGTAGAGGTCCTGCAGGAAGAAGATCACCTGCGCCGTGACCACGATCAGGAGCGACCGGACGATCGCCTGCGACCAGTCGAACGAATCGAGCGGCAGGTCGCCCTTCAGGATCGACAGCACCGTGCGGAGATGCGCGAACGGCAGCACGACCGCCAGGAGGAGGACGGTCTCGAGCAGAACCAGCGGCATCTTGCGGGTCGGCACGGCGCTCTCGGGTCAGCGTCCTTCGTCGTCGGCGTCGTTCTCGCGGGCGCCCGGTCCGGGCGGCGGCGTCCCCCGCACCAGGCGCTCGATCTCGTCCGCGGTGCGCGGGAGACCGGTCGATATCCTCTCGACCGTTCCGTCCTCGCGCATGAGGAAGTCGTCCTCGATTCGGATTCCGAGCCCCTCGTCCGGCAGGTAGAGCCCCGGCTCGATCGTGAAGGCGGAGCCCGGAGCCAGCGCTCCTCGACCGACGTCGTGGACGGCGATGCCGATCCAATGGGACGTCCCGTGCGGAACGTAGCGACGCCAGGCGCCCCGGGACAAGCCCCGCGGACGATCGAGGAGCTCCTCGAGCCCCTCCCGGAGGACGCGGCCGGCCGCGGCGTGGAGCCCGGAGAGCGAGACGCCGGGGCGCGCGGCCTCGATCGCGGCCTCCTGCGCGGCGAGGACGATCTCGTACGCGCGCCGTTGGCGGGGGGAGAACGTCCCCGACACCGGCACGGTGCGGGTGACGTCGGCCGCGTACCCCCGGTGGCGCGCGCCGACGTCGATCAGGCAGAGCTCTCCGTCCTCGAGCCGACGCTCCCCGGCCGAGTGGTGGAGGACGCAGGCGTTTCCCCCCGCGGCGACGATCGAGGGGAACGCCGCGCCGTCGGCGCCGAACGCGAGGAACCGTCCCTCGATCGCCCCCCGGAGCTCCCGTTCGCGGACCCCGGGCCGGACGAGGGGGAGGACCTCGAGGAGCGTCCGGACCGTGATCTCCGCCGCGCGCCGGAGCCGGTCGCGCTCGGCCGGAGTCTTGCGGAGGCGGAGGCCGTCGACGAGCCGCTCGATCGGGACGAGATCGACGTCCGCGGCGCCGGGGACGACCGCGAGCCACCGCCGAACGCGCGCCGCCGCGAGACCGTCCTCGAGCCGAGGCTCGTCCAGGTAGTGGACGACGTCGGCCCCCGCGAGCCACTCCCGGGCGACGGCGGGGAACCGGCCCTCCGGCTCGACCCGATCGAACCCGATCGCGTCGGCGGCGACCCGATCCGCCCGGAGCCGGTCGCCGACCCATCGCTCGTCCCCCGGCTTTCCCTCGGCCAGGAACAGGACCTCCTCGGCCGCCGCTCCGTCCGCGCCGACCTGCATCGCGAGGCAGAGCCCCGGCTCGTCGATGCCGGTCAGGTAGAGCGCGTGATCGGCCTGCCGGAACGGCAGCGTGTCGATCTCCGGCGCGCCGGGGACGATCAACGGGCCCGGCTCGAGCCGGCCGGCGGCGATCTCCTCGGCGAGGAGGGCGACGAGGCGGGCCCGGCGGCCGGCGTGTTCGTCGTCCGCCGCGGCCGCGAGCGCGCCCGCGGCGGCCAGCGCGACGGCGAGGAGGAGCGAGGGGCGGAGGTTCACGAGGCGCTCTCGTCGATCCAGTCGGACGAGACGAGCTCGCCGGCGGCGTCGAAGACGAGCGAGACGACGCCGAAGCGGAAGTCGGCGTCCGGCCGGCCGGCCCGGGCGAGCCACTCCATCGCCGCCGCCACCCTCCGATCGCGGGTCCGGTCGTCGACCGCCTGCCAGGGCTCGCCGAACCGCGTGCCGGTCCGGGACTTCACCTCGACGAACGCCACGCCGTCCCGGTCCTCCGCGATCAGGTCGAACTCGGCGCGGGCGAGCCTCGCGTTCCGCTCCCGGACCACGAACCCCCGCGCGACGAGGAGCCGCGCGGCGATCTCCTCGCCGCGTCTCCCGAGCGAATGGGCGCGCCGGGCCGCCGCGTGCGGGTCGTCCGGGGTCACGCGCCCTTCTCGTCCGCCGGCTCCTGGCCGGGCGCCGGACCGGCGATCGCGGCGCGCGAGAACTTGATCCGCACGTTGTCGTCGACCTTCAGGACGACCGTGTCCTCGCCGAGCGAGACGATCGTCCCGTGCATCCCGCCGTTCGTGACGACCTTGTCGTTCTTCTT
>JAUIEL010000822.1 GCA_030428825.1 bacterium | reverse complement strand
GGCGCGAGCTACCGGATTCGCCTGACCGTGACGCTCGGCTCGCCGATCGTGGGCGGCGACCTCCTCGTCACGCCGCTCCGGACGGAGGAGTCCGCGATCGACCTCGCGCTCGACCTCCCCGTCGACGTCGGGCGGGGGAGGCGGGCGCGGATCGTCGGCGCGGCGGGGTCGGGGCGGTTCGCCTGCGGGAGCGAGGGCGCGTCGGTCGTCTGTCGCGACGGCCAGGTGGCGGTCGGGATCGCGGGGGGCGCGCGCATCCCGGTCGACCCCGCGCTCCGGCTCGGGGTCGTGGTCGACGGGGGGCGTCGCCTGGCGGCCGGCGCGGTGCAGTCGCGGCTCCGGGCGCTCGCGCCGCGCGCGGTCTCGGCGACGTCGGACGGACGCCTCCGCGTGCTGCTGCAGGCGGGCGACGGACGATGGGAGGCGGGGGTCCCGTGGCGGGCGCGCTTCGCGTGGTTCCTCGGGCGTTCGTCGGACGCGGGGCGCCACCTCCACGCCCTCGCCGCGGAGCCGCGGCCGGGCATCCGACCGGGACCGGGAGCGGCGGCGGCGGCGATCCCGGGGCGCGTCGCGTTGGGGGTCGCCCCGCTCGGCGTGCCCGACGATCCGACCCCGCGCCTCCTCGCCCGCGTCGACGAGGCGATCCTCGGCGAGTGGGGAGACCTCGACCACGGAGACTACCGCCACCCGTGGGGCTGGGCGAACCTCGAGTACGACCCGGCCGCGGCGTTCCTGCTGCGGGGGCTCGCCTCGGACGACGCGCGGCACGGCGCGGTCGCGCTCGCCATGCTGGACCACTGGGTCACGCACGACCGGTCGCGCGGCGAGGGGGGCGTCCCGGCCGGCCTCCCGTTCCAGCACGGGCGCGAGCACCGCTCGCGGACGTGGGAGGCGGGACACGTCTGGGCGGAAGGGCTAGTCCTCGGGGCGATCACCTTCGGCGATCCGGACCACCACGCGGCGGCGGTCGCGCTGCGGGACGCGTTGGTCGGGGTCGTCGGCGAGCGGCCGCGGTTCGTCGCCGAGCGCGAGTACGCGTGGTCGCTCCTCGCGCTGGCGGACCTGTCGCTGCTGGGACCGGACGCGGCGGCGGAGGCGGCGGCGCGGGAGCTGTTCGAACGGCTCGTGGCGCGGCAGGAGCCGGGCGGGTGGTTCCGGATCGACTCCGCGCACGGCGAAGGGGGGGGCGCGTGGTCGGTGACGCCGTGGGTGACCGGGGGGATCACCGCCGAGGCGATCGACCGTCACCGGCGACGGACCGGGGACCGGCGCGCGGCGACGGCGCTCGAGCGGATCGGCGCGTTCCTGGCCGGTCCGGCGCGCCTCGAGGACGGGTCGTTCGCCCGGCGCGTCCTCTTCGCGCCGGGGAGCGCGGCGCCGATCGCGAAGAGCGGGCGCGCGGGAGCGGTCGACGAGCTCCTGATCGCGGCCGGTCTCGGTCGGGTCGCCGCCGCGGGGGGAGGGAGCCCGCACCGGGCGCTGCTGGAGGAGGTGCTGCTCCGCGCCGCGACCGGGTTCGCGCGGGGGCGGGTCACGCCGAACGCGGCGGCGCGCGCGCTGGTGGCGGTCCGCGCCCTCGCCGACGCGCGGACCCGGATCGGGGAGGGGCCGTGACCGCCGGCGTCCGGTCAGTGCGTCGAGCCGACGAGCGGCCGGAGGCGGATCTCGCCCTCGTACTGCAGCCGGCCGCGCCGGACGTCGACGGCGAGCTGCTCGTGCGTCGCCTCGGTCACCGCGTAGTAGAAGTTCTCGAACGAGTCGACCGCCACGTCATCGATCCGCGTGATCAGGTCGCCGCGGCGGAGGCCGAGCCCCTCGGCCGGCCCGCCGACCTGGACCCGGACCACGAGGACGCCCTGGAACCGCCGGTCGTAGGCGTCCCGGTCGGCGACCTGCAGGCCGAGACGCTTCCAGAGGATCTCCTCCGGGTTCTGGCTGTACGTCCCGAGGCGGACGTCGAAGCGTCTCGGCTCGCCGTCCCGCTCGACCAGGAGGGAGATCTCCTGTCCCGGCGCGGTCCGGAGCATCCGCTTGTTGAAGTCGAAGACGTTCGCGATGTCGCGCGGCCCGACCCGCCGGATGACGTCGCCGGGGCGGATCCCCTTCCGGTCGGCGGGGCTGTTCGGCTCGACGAAGTGGACGCGCGGCTCGCCGGCGGCGCCGGGGCGGACGCGCGCGCCGAGGTAGACGCCGTTGATCTGGGTGTAGTTCGTCAGCCGCTCGAGGAGGATCTTCCGGATCCGGTCGGCCGGGATCGCGAAGCCGATCGCCTCGGTGCCGTACTGCACCATCGTGTTGACGCCGATCAGCTCGCCGTGGATGTTCACGAGCGGTCCGCCGGAGTTCCCCGGGTGCAGCGCCGCGTCGGTCTGGATGAAGTCGACGAAGCTCGTCCCGGCCGGGGTCCGGAGGGCGCGGTTGGTGGCGCTGACGATCCCGCGCGACACCGTGCTCTCGTGCCCGTACGGGTTGCCGATCGCCACGACCGTCTCGCCGATCATGACGTCGGTCGCGGTGCCGAGCGGGACGTGCGGGAACGGTCCGTCGCCGCGGATCCGGAGCAGGGCGAGGTCGTTCACCTGGTCGATCCAGACGACGTCCGCCTCCGCCTCGGTGCCGTTGAACGTCACGCGGACCTCCTCGTGCG
>JAUIEL010000821.1 GCA_030428825.1 bacterium | reverse complement strand
CCGACGCCGTAGACGTCGGTCTGCGGGCCGACGTCGTCGAGGTCGCCGCGCGCCTGCTCGGGGGACATGTAGGCCGGGGTGCCGATGACGTCGCCGTCCATCGTGTACAGCGGCGAGTCGGGGCGGCCGCCCTTCCGCGTGTGGCGCTCGGTCTCGACGACGCTCGGCGGCGGGTCGTTCCGCTCGCGGAGGCGGATGTCCTTCCGGTCGGCGCGGCCGAGGACCCGCGCGAGCCCCCAGTCCATCACGTACACCTCGCCGAAGCGGCCGACCATCACGTTCGACGGCTTCAGGTCGCGGTGGAGGACCCCCTTCTCGTGCGCGTACGCCATCGCCTCGCAGACCTTCTGGAGGGCGGCGACGGCGCGGGTGACGCTCCAGCCCCCCTCGCCGGTCCGGACGAGGTCGTACGTCTCGAGGAGCGTGCGCCCCTTCACGAGCTTCATCGTGAAGTAGAGGCGGCCTTCGGCGTCGAGGCCGAGCTCGTGCACCGGCGCGATCCCCGGGTGATCGAGCTGGCCGGCGATCTGCGCCTCCTCGAGGAACCGGGCGAGCCGTCGCTCGTCGGCGTCCGACCGGCGGGTCGAGGAGTCGCGCAGGTCGAGCTCCTCGAGGATGACCTTCATCGCGAGGTTCCGGCGGAGGTCCTGGTCGAAGACGCGCCGGATCCGGCCCATCCCTCCCCGCGCGAACTCCTCGTCGATCCGGTAGCGCGACGCCGCCGGGCCGCGCTCGAGGAGGCGCCGCACGATCTCGTCGACGAGCGGGTCGCCGCTCTCCGCGCCGGGCCTCGCCGGGTCGGGCCGCGTCGCCGCCAGCGACGCGCGCACGGCGGCCTGGACGGCGCGCTCGGCGTCGAGCCGCTCGAAGAACGGCAGCAGCCGGCGCCAGTCCTCGTACAGCCGCCGGAACTCCTCCGCGAGCTCGGGGCGGCCGTCGCAGAGCGCCCGCACCGACTCGTCGGTGACCCCGTCCCCGCGGGCCACCAGCTCCGCGAACAGACGATCCGCCTCTCTCCCCGAGTCCACCGCTCGCCACCCTCCCTCCTCCGTCCCGGGAGGCTCCCGTTCCGGTCGGCCCGAAGTGTAACCAAGGGGGATCCGCCCGCCGATCGAAGCCGCTCCGCCCCCGGAGGCTCGGTCCCCGGCCCCGCGTCCGCCGGGCGGCCGGTCAGAGGGTGGAGTCGACGATCGTGAGGGCCGACGGCGCCCCCAGGAGTCCGAGGCCGGTCTGGCCGGCGACCAGCGGCTGGGCGAAGAGGGAGAACCCCTCCGCCGGGAGCACGACCTGGTTCGCGGGGATCGTCACCGGGATCGACACCTCGGACGTGGGGAGGGGACCGATCGCGACGACGAGCGGGGGGAACCCGACGAGCAGCGCGCCCTGGAGCCCGGGGACGTACGGCCCGGCGGTCTGGAAGCCGTAGAGGATCGCCACCACGTCGCCGGCGACGCCGCGGATCGACACGGTCGCGGCCTGGCCCTCGCGGACGAGTCCGGTCACCTCGAGCGAGCGCGCGATCTCGGGGATCACCTCGACCGCGCCGGCGACGACCGCGACGTCGCTCCCGTCCGTCCCGCCCGGGCAGCTCGCGTCGGAGGCGCCGCCGGCCCCGCCGACGAGCGCGACGTCGAGGCGCCGGAGGAGCGCGCCGCCGGTCAGGCGGACCGCGGCCGCGCCGGGCCCCGCCCCGACGCACGACCCGGAGACGTCCAGGTTCGCGCCGCCGTCGCCGCCCTTCACCGTCCCGCCCGACAGGTGGACCGAGCCGCCCTCGACGTCGATCGCCGGGGCGCCGGCGAGCCCCTTCAACGGGCCGAGGAACGGACTCGAGGTCCCCGGCGCGCCGTCGCCGCCGACGACGACCGACTCGTGGACGACGACGTGCGACGCCTTCGCCGTCATCGCGCCCGTGGCGAGGGTCGACGGGAACGCGAGCCCGGGGACGCCGTCGAGGCCGTTCAACTCGGAGCGGACGACGAACACCGCGTCGGACCCCTCGACCGCCAGCGCGTGCGTCGCGAACGCGGTCGGGAAGATGCACTCCTCGATCACCACCGGGCCGTCGTTCTGCTCGACCCGCATCGCGACCGGGTCGACGACGAACGCGTCGATCCGGAATCCGCGCACGACCACGCGCTTCGACGCGGAGAGGTTCCGCACCGTCACCGAGTAGAGGTCCGGGGTCTCGCCGCCGTGGTCCTCGCCGATCAGCACGAGGCTCTTGTCGTCGACGACGACGTTCGAGTACGAACCCCCCTTCACCAGGAGGATGTCGCCGTCCCCGGCGGCGGCGACCGCCGCCGCGAGGTCCGTGAAGTCGCCCCCTCCGTCGTCCTCGACCACCAGGACCTGGTTCGCCGCGGCGGCGCCGGGCGTGACGAGGAGCAGCGACGCGAGGGCGAGCGCGGACGGGCGGAGCGACGGCGGGCACGAAACCATGGGGCTTCCTCCGGGATCGGGACGGGACGGGCTCGGTGACGACGAACGGCCGACGGCGCGGCGCGGGGCCTCGGAAACGGGCTCGCCCGCCGGCCGCTCAGGGAGAGGGGAGCGGCGGGACGTCCTCCCCGTACAGCCACGGCTCGAGCGCCGCCGCGACGTCGTCGTCCGAGAACGCGTCCGCGTGCCGCACGAACTCCTCGGTGGTC
>JAUIEL010000820.1 GCA_030428825.1 bacterium | reverse complement strand
GAAGGCCGCGGTCTTCGGCTGGCTCGCGTCCGCGATCGCGCCGATCCCGGCGTACGTGGTGCAGCGCGGCACGACCCACCCGATCCACACCTGGTACCAGGGGATCGCGCTGAAGTCGCCGCGCGTCCACCGGATCGTCTGCGTCGCGGAGGCGGTCCGACGTCAGCTCGTCGGCGAGGGGGTCGACCCGCGGAAGGTCGAGGTCGTCTACGGTTCGTTCGACGTCGAGCGGTTCGACCCGGCGACCGCGGACCGCCGCAAGGTCCGCGACGAGCTCGGCCTCGACGACACCGACCGGCTCGTGGTGCAGGTCGGCGAGCTCCACCCGAAGAAGTCGCCGCGCATCTTCATCCGCATGGCCGCCCGCCTCGTCGCCTCGCGACCGAACGTCGTCTGCGCGCTGGTCGGTAAGGGGCGCCGCGAGGAGGAGTGCCGCCGCGAGATCGAGACGCTCGGGGTCGGCGATCGCGTGAAGCTGCTCGGCTTCCGGACCGACGTCGCCGACGTCTACGCGGCGGCGGACGTCGCGGTCAACTGCTCGAAGCGGTTCGAGGGGCTGACCGGCGCGATCCGCGAGGCGCTCGCCATGGAGAAACCGGTCGCCGCCACCGACACCGACGGCAACCCCGAGGTCGTCCGTCCGGGCGAGACCGGGCTGCTCGTCCCGGTCGACGACGTCGAGGGGATGGCGGACGCGGTCGGCCGCCTCCTCGATCACGAAGACGAGGCGCGGGCGTACGGACGCGCGGGGCGGAAGCTCGTCCTCGAGCTGATGCACCCGGAGGTCCGCCACCGCCGGGTCCTCGAGATCTACCGCGCGATCCTCGCCGAACGGGGCGTCGCCGCGGCGACGACCACGGGCGGGCTCACCTCGTGAGGACGCCCCGCGTCCACTCGAGCTCGCGGGCGAGGGCGCCGGCGAGCGAGGACGCCCCGAGCGCCGCCCGCTCCGCCTCCGGCACGACGCCGAACGTGTAGGTCTCGACCTCGAACCGGTCGGTCGCCTCGGCCGCCCGCACCGCGGCGAGCAGCTCCTCCAACGCGTCGCGGGTCGTCCCGAGCGGGCCGTCGGGCGCCGCGAAGACCGGCACGTGGAAGTGGACCCGCGCGACCTCGACCGCCGGGTCGGCCGCCGCCCCGGCGAGGAACTCCGGCAGGTCCGGGACGACCTCGATCGACCCGTCCGTCCGGCGGACCGCCGCCTGGTGGAAGTAGCGCCCTTCGTCGAAGCCGCGCAGCCGCTCGACCGCGTCCGGATGGTCCGCCGGCCGGCGCAGCTCGAGCGCCGAGCTGACCTGCACCTTCGCCACCCGGACCCCCGCGTCGGCGCACGCGGCGACGGTCTCCGCCGGGGACTGGAACAGGACCGCCTCGTGGCACGCGTCGACGCAGACCCCGACCACGTCGCGTCGCGGGTCGCCGTCACCGTCGAACACCTCCCGATCGAGGTAGCGCGCCGCCTCCCCCACCGTCTGCAGCGCCGCGCGCGGCTCGGGCTCGAGCGCGAGGACGATCCGCCGTCCCGACGCGTCCGCGAGCGCGAGCAGCCGGTCGGCCGTCGCGCGGAGCGCCGCCGTCGCCGCCTCCCGATCCCCGGCGCCGAACCCCGCCGCCGCCATCCCGAGCGGGACGGTGCTGATCGAACCGACCTCTCCCTCGTCGAGGAGCGCGGCGAGGACGGTCGCGCAGTCGTCGGTGTACGCGGCGCGCGACGCCTCCGCCCACGACGGGCGGAACACGCGCTCCTTCACCCGGTCGACGTGGAACCCGCCGTACGGGAACGCGTTCAACGTGAACGCGGCGAGCCCTCGCTCGTCGAGGAACCGGCGGAAGTCGGTCCGCGCCTCGACGGCGGACGCGAGCTCGCGCGCGACGTCGTGCGCGAGCCACAACCCGACCCCGAGCGGCGCGTCCGGGGAGAACGCCGCCTTCACGTCGACCGTCACCGAGTCGAGCGTCTCCCGCACCGCGGCGACCGTCTCGCCGGGGTGGACGTTCGTGCAGTAGCCGAGCTTCACTTCGTCCCGGTCGGCGGCGCGTCGTCGATCCGCTCCGCGTACCGCCTCCAGAGCCGGGTGTGCCGCGACTCGACCGGCACCTCGCGCCCGTGGACGAACACGCGCTCGACGCGCGTCCGGAGCTCGAGCAGGTCGCCGTCGGCGACGACGACGTCCGCGATCTTCCCCGGCTCGAGGCTCCCGAGCGCGTCGCCGAGCCCGAGGATCTCCGCGGCGGAGAGCGTCACCGCGCGGAGCGCCGTCTCCCGGGGCAGCCCGAACGCCGCGGCCATCCCGGCGTGGTACGGGAGGTTCCGGACGTCGGACGAGTCGTTCGTGCGGAAGGCGAACCGCACGCCCGCCCGCGCGAGGACCGCCGCCCCGGCGAACGGCGCGTCGTACGGGTCGTGCGACGCCGTCGGGTTCGCGAGGACCGGGCCGAGCAGCACCGGCACGTCGTGCTTCGCGAGGAGGCCCGCGACCTTCCACGCCTCCCGGCCGCCGCCGACGATCGGGCGGACCCCGATGCGCCGGGCGAGTTCGACCGCCTTCTCGATCGCGCCGGCGTCGTCGGCGTCGAACACGACCGGCCGCTCCCCGCGCGCGTACGGGAGGAGGGCCGCCGCGCGCGGGTCGGGGTCGGGAGGAGGCGCGCCGGC
>JAUIEL010000059.1 GCA_030428825.1 bacterium | reverse complement strand
GTCGCACCGCTCCGGCGAGACCGAGGACGCGACGATCGCCGACCTCGCCGTCGCGACGAACGCGGGGCAGATCAAGACCGGCTCGCTCTGCCGGACCGACCGGGTGGCGAAGTACAACCAGCTCCTGCGGATCGAGGAGGAGCTCGGGGACGGCGCGGAGTACGCGGGCCCCGGGTTCCTCTCCCGCTGGCGCGGCGCGCCGGACCGGAAGAAGAAGGCGACGGGGAAGAAGGCGACGGGGAAGAAGGTCGGCCGGAAGCGCTGAGCCTCGCCGGGAGGACCGCCGGTTCGCCGCCGGCGGGTTTCCGACGTCTCTTTTAGCTTGAAGGCTAAATGAGAATCGGCTCGGATGGGAGGTGGAGGTCCCGTCATGACGCCGACGACCGTTCTCTGTCTCTATCGCGTCCGGGAAGGAGAGGTCGAGGCGTTCTCGTCCCTCCTCGCGAAGCACTGGCCGACGCTCCACGCCGCGGGGCTCGTGACGGACGAGCCGGCCCGCGCCTGGAGGAGCGCCGACCGCGAGGGGCGTCCGGTCCTGATCGAGAGGTTCACGTGGAAGGACGCCTCGATGGCCGCCCGGGCCCACGAGCGGCCGGACGTCCTCGCGGTCTGGGAGCCGATGGGCGCGCTCTGCGAGGACCGTCCGGGCGCGGTCGCCATGGAGTTCCTCGACCTGGAGCCGCTCGGCGCCGCGGATGGGGCCTGACCCGCCGGCCGATCCGCCCCGCGGCCCCTCGGCGGACCCGTCGGCCGATCTCGACGCGATCGAGAGCGTCTTCGGCGCGCTCGCGCACCCCTCCCGGCGCCACGTGCTTCTCGTGCTCCGCGCCCGCGGCGGGAGCCTGACCGCCGGCGAGATCGCCGCCCGGTTCCGGTGTTCCTGGCCGACGACCACGCGGCACCTCCGGGTGCTGACGGAGGCCGGGTTGGTGTCGGTCGAGGCGCGGGGGCGGGAGCGGATCTACCGCCTCCGCGAGGACCGCCTCCTCGCCGTCGCCGGCGGCTGGCTGCGCCGGTTCACCGACGAGACGCCGGACCCGCCGCCCCCGGAAATCGCCCCCGATCCTCCTTCTGCCCTTTGACGCAACGGTTTCCGACGTCTTCAATGCCGGACCGAACCGAGGAGGTCCGTCGTGGTCGAGCTCCTGAAGCGGAACGCCGCGCTCATCGCCATCCTCGCCGCCACGCTCCTCCTGTTCTTCACCATGACCCTCCCCGCGCTGGAGCGGAACCGCGAGCTCGCCCGGATCGAGCGAGCGAAGGCGGCCGAGCTGGAACGGAAGCGCCGCGAGGCGCTCGAGCTCGAGGCGCGTCTCGAGGCGCTCGAGGATCGCGATCCGGCGGCCTTGGAGCGGGAGGTCCGCAGTCGCTACCACCAGGGGGGCGATCCCGGACTCGGTCGCTGAACCGACGTGAAGCACGCACCTCGCTCCCCGGTCCTCTTCCTCTTCGCGCTGACGACGCTCCCGCTCGGTCCCCGTCCCGCCGCCGCGCAGGTCGCGCCGTCGGAGGGGGACGACTTCTCGAACTCGGCGTTCGTCCGGACCTCCGACGAGGTGAAGGCGGAGCTCTTCTTCGCCGAGAGCAAGGTCGCGGCCGAGGAGTGGGCGGCCGCGGTCTCGGCGTTCCAGGGGATCCTCGACCGGGACGAGCCGGCGGTCGTCGAGTTCACCGATCGGGTCCACCTGTCGGCGCACGAGGCGGTCCGCCGGCACCTCGAGCGCCTGCCGGAGGAGGCCCGGGCGCGGTACCGCGAGCTGTACGACGAACGGGCGGAGGCCGCGCGGCGCCTCGCGTTGCGGCTGTTCGACCCCGAGCGCCTGGTCCGGGTGGCGCGCCGCTACCCGCTCTCGTCGGTCGCGCCGCGCGCCCTCGAGGGGGCGTCGACGCTCGCCGCCGAGCGCGGGGACGTCGAGACCCTGCGTCGGGTCGTCCGCCTGCAGCGGCGGCTCGGCGCTCCGCGGCCGCTCGACCTCGCCCGTCTCGCGCTCGCGCTCGCCGACGACGGCGACCGGGCCGGCCTCCTCGCGCTGGAAGAGCGGGAGGGGGGGCGGCTGGCCGAGGCGGTCGAGGGCGCGGGGACCCTCGGCGCGGTGGTCGACCGGGCGCTCGAGCGGGTCCCCGGCGCGGTCGACCCCGAGCGGCTCGCGGCGCTGGCGAACGGGCCGATCGGAACGCGCTTCGTGGCGCAGCTCCCGACGCTCGAGAAGTCGCGACAGCCGGAGCCGGACGTCGACTCCCTCGGCTACGCGCCGATCTCGTTCCCCCCGATCGCGCTCGTCGAGGCGGGGGGCGCGCGCTGGATCGCCGGGCGGAGCGCCCTCTACCGCGTCGGCGACGAGCCGCGATCGCTCCGGCCGGTCCTCTCCTACGTCGACGACCTCGGGGCCGCGCCGGCGCGCCGAGAGGTCTCCGGCCGGTCCCTCCGGCCGGCCGTGGACGGCGACCGTCTGATCCTGGTCCTGAACGAGCGGGAGACCTCGTACTTCTCCCGGCACGAGGAGACCAGCCGGATCGCCGCCTTCGACACCCTGGAGGAGCGGATCGTCTGGCGGGTCGACGCGGCCGGCGGGAGCGGCGACCCCGCGCTCGCCGACGTCGTGTTCGAAGGGCCGGCGGTTCCGTACGGCGACCTCGTGCTCGTCCCCGGCTCGCGGCTGAGCACCGGGACCGAGTCGTCGCTCTTCGCGTTCGACCGGGAGACCGGCGCCCTCCGCTGGGCCCGGTTCCTCGCGTCGGCGGAGAAGGTGTCGCGCTTCGTGGCGCGCAACCGGAAGACGACCGTCGAGCGGGCCGAGCCGTCGTCGCTCGTGGTCGCCGGCGGGGTGGCGTACTGCTCCACGAACGTCGGGGTCGTGGCGGCGGTCGACGCGCGGACCGGCGAGCCGCTCTGGCTGTTCCGGACGAACCGCGTGAAGCCGAGCGACCCGGACACGTTCCGGCGCGTCTCGTACTACGACACCGGCGGCTGGCTGCCGTCGACGCCGGCGGTCCTCGGCGACCGCGTGATCGTCGCGCCGGAGGACTCGCACTTCCTCTACGTGCTCGCGCGCGTCCCGTCCGTCGAGGGGTACCTCGTCGGCCCCGACCCGCTCTTCAAGGGAGGGCGCGAGACGTTCCTCGGCGTCGACCGCGCGCGCGACGAGCTCCTCTTCCTCGAGCAGTCGACGCTCGGCTACGACCGGGCGCGGATCCGCGTCGGGGCGACCCGGCTCGACGGGGGCGCGCTCGACTCCTCGGTGCCCCTGCAGATCGAGGAGGAGGTGACCGGCCGGCCGGCGATCGTGGGGGACGCGCTCTTCCTCCCGACCAACAAGGCGCTCTACCGGTTCCGGCTCGACAAGGGGAGGCTGGCGTTCGACTCGATCCCGGTCCCCGACGCGTTGCTCCGGGCGCGCGAACGATACGTCTTCGGGAACCTTTCCCTGGAGGGGGGGAGGCTCTATTCGGTCTCGCCGTTGGTGGTGTTCGAGATCGTGCCGCGCTGAGCCCCCGCCGCCCCGGACCGCCCCCGGCGCGGTCCGAACTTCCTCGCAAACCTTCGGGAGCCCCGTATCATGCCTGACCGCGAACCCTCCGGAGCGCGCTCCCCATGACCGATCAGAACGACACGGCGGCGGTCGAGCACATCCGCTCGGCCTACGAGCAGCTCAGGACCGAGATCCGCAAGGTCATCGTCGGGCAGGAGGAGGTCGTCGACGAGCTCCTCGTGGCGCTGTTCGCCCGCGGGCACTGCATCCTGACCGGCGTGCCGGGGCTGGCGAAGACGCTCCTGATCTCGACCCTGTCGAAGACGCTCTCCCTCTCGTTCAGCCGGATCCAGTTCACGCCCGACCTGATGCCGTCGGACATCACCGGCACCGAGGTGATCCAGGAGAACAAGACGACCGGGGCGCGGGAGATGCGCTTCATCCCCGGGCCGCTGTTCGCCAACGTGGTCCTCGCCGACGAGATCAACCGGACCCCGCCGAAGACGCAGGCCGCGCTCCTCGAGTCGATGCAGGAGTACCAGGTCACGGTGGCCGGGAAGAAGCACTCGCTCTCGCAGCCGTTCTTCGTCCTCGCGACGCAGAACCCGATCGAGCAGGAGGGGACCTACCCGCTCCCCGAGGCTCAGCTCGACCGGTTCATGTTCAACATCAAGATCGACTACCCGAGCGAGGAGGAGGAGCTCGAGATCGTCCGCCGCACGACGGCGCGCGACTCCGACGAGCCGCAGCCGGTCCTCTCCGCCGAGGACATCCTGAAGCTCCAGCAGCTCGTCCGGCGCGTCCCGGTCGGCGACAGCGTGATCCGGTACGCGATGCAGTTCGCGCGCTGGTCGCGTCCCGGCGCCGAGGGGACGCCCGGGTTCATCAACGAATCGGTCGCCTGGGGCGCCGGACCTCGCGCCTCGCAGTTCCTGGTGCTCGGCGCGAAGGCGCGCGCGCTCCTGCGCGGCGGGTCGGCCGTGACCGGCGACGACGTCCGCGCCGTCGCGCTCCCGGTCCTCCGCCACCGCATCCTCCCGAACTTCAGCGCCGAGGCGGAGGGGATCTCCTCCGACGACCTCGTCCGCCGCCTCGTCGAAACCGCGCCGCGCGCCGAGTCCGATGCCCTCGCAGACGGAAAACTCCCGCCGGTACTTGGATCCTAGGGTCCTCGACAAGCTGGGGCGCCTCGAGCTGAAGGCGCGCCAGGCGGTCGAGGGCTTCATGGCCGGTCTCCACCGGTCCCCGCACCGCGGGGCGTCGGTCGAGTTCGCCGAGCACCGCGAATACGTGCCCGGAGACGACCTCCGTCACCTCGACTGGCGGATCTACGGCCGCTCGGATCGGTTCTACGTCAAACGGTACGAGGAGGAGACGAACCTCACGCTCAGCCTGCTCCTCGACGTCTCCGAGTCGATGGCGTACGCGGGCGAGGGGCAGGTCTCGAAGTTCCGGTACGGCGCGATGGTCGCGGCGACGCTCGCGTACATGGTCCTCCGCCACCGCGACGCCGCCGCGCTGGCGCTGACGGACGAGACGCTCGAGAACTGGGTGCCGCCCGCGACGAAGCCGTCGCACCTCCTCGCGATCACCGAGGCGATCGAGCGGGCCGAGCTGTCGAAGAAGACCGACCCCGGGCTCGTGCTGCGCGAGATGGCGACGAAGCTCCCGCCGCGCAGCATCGTCGCCGTCGTCTCCGACCTGTTCGCCGACCCGGACCGGGTCCTCGCCGGGCTGCGCGCGCTGAAGACGAAGCGGCAGGACGTCATCGTCTTCCACGTGCTCGACCGGGACGAGCTCGAGTTCCCGTTCGACCGGATGACCCGCTTCGACGGGCTGGAGGGGTTCGACCCGCTGGTCGCCGATCCGAAGGCGCTCCGGCGGGCGTATCTCGAGGTGTTCGGCGAGCACCGGGAGAAGCTCCGGAAGGGGTGTCTCAGCCACGGGATCGACTACCAGCTCCTCCGCACCGACACGCCGCTCGACGTGGCGCTCACGTCGTACCTGTCGCTCCGCGGCAAGCGCGGGACCCGCCGATGAACTTCTCGTTCGGGAACGGGGCGCTCCTCTGGGGGACCCTCCTCTTCACGGTCCCCCTGATCATCCACCTGCTGAACCGGCGGCGGTACGTCGTGGTCCGGTGGGCGGCGCAGCAGTTCCTCCTCCAGGCGTACCAGCAGTCGCGGCGCCGGCTGACGCTCGAATCGCTGCTGCTGCTCCTGCTCCGGTGCCTCCTGGTGATCCTGCTCGCCCTCGCGCTGGCGCGGCCGTTCGTGCCGTCGTCGAGCGTCTTCTCGCTCCTCTCGCCGTCGCAGAAGAGCGTGGTGATCGTGATCGACACGTCGTACTCGATGGGGCGGACGAACCGCGCCGGCGAGTCGATGATCGAGCGGGCGAAGGTGCAGGCGAAGCGGATCCTCGAGGGGCTCTCCGAGGAGCGCGGGGACGAGGCGACCGTGGTGGCCCTCGCCGATCCGCCGCGGACGATCCACTCGACCTCGACCGCCATCGAGCGGGTCGTCGACACCGTCGACCGGCTCGAGCCGGACTCGGCCGGCGCGGACCTCGTCCGGACGCTCGACTTCCTGAACGAGAACCTCCTGGGCGACGCGCACCGGCAGGTCTACTTCCTGACCGACCTGCAGCGCGAGACGTTCGCGCCCGGCGGGTCGGCCGCGGGGGGCGGGGACGGAGGCGAGGAGGACGGCGACACGGCGGCGACGCCGGCGTCGGCGTGGCGCGCGGCGGCGGCGAACGACGTCCGGTTCGTGGTCGTCGACGTCGGCGCGCCGGAGCGGCCGGTGAACCTCGCGGTCGAGGAGCTCGTCTCGCGGCCGCGGAACGTCGTCGCCGAGGAGGTCGTCCGGTTCAGCGCGACGATCCGGAACCACACCGATCAGGAGCTGAAGAACGTCGCCGGCACGTTCGTGTTCGACGACGAGCCGGAGCGCGGGAAGCCGGTCGTCTTCGACGTGCCGGCCGGCGGCGTGGCGACGGTCGAGTGCTCGACGAAGTTCCACGACGAGGGCGGCGGGCGGCAGAGCCACACCGCGACGTTCGTGATCGACGAGGACGACCTGCCGGCCGACAACCAGCGCTCGCTCGCGTTCACCGTCGACGAGGCGGTCCGGGTCCTGCTCGTCGACGGCGACCTCGCGCGGGGCGGCGGCGGCCGCGAGACCGCGATGCTCGCCGACATGCTGAACCCGAGCGACGACCCGGAGACCGGCGGCTCGGTCTTCCGGCTGAAGGTCGTCGACGACCGGAAGTTCAACCACCGCGCCGAGGACCTGACCGACTACGACCTGATCGTGCTCGCCAACGTGGCGCGCATCGACGAGAAGGCGGCGCGCGAGCTCGACGACGCGGTCCGGGCGGGGCGAGGCCTCCTGATCTTCCTCGGCGAGCTGGTCGACCCGCGGTCGTACGACCAGCGGCTCTACGACGCCGACGGCAGCGGCCTCCTCCCGGCGCGGCTGCTCGACGTCCGCGGCGACCTCTCCGAGACCTCCGACGTCGCGTATTTCCCGGTGGTCGCCGACTTCTTCCACCCGATGCTCCGCCTGTTCGGCGACCCGGCGCTGCAGCCGAACCTCCTCTCGGTGCCGATCCGCCGGTTCTTCCGCACGGAGATCGGACCGAAGGATCGCGGGACGAACGTGGTGATCGCCCTCGACGACGACCCGGCCGCCCCGAGCGCGCTGGTGCTCGAGAAGCCGGCCGGCCGCGGCCGGGTGGTCCTGTTCACGACGACGGCCGACGACTTCTGGGCCGGCTTCGCGCGCGACAACAACGTCTGGACCTACCTGCCGCTCATGCAGGAGACGGCGACGTACCTCACGCTGTCGGACCACTCGCTCTTCAACCTCACGGTCGGCGAGCCGCTCCGGAAGACGACGCGCAGCATCCCGGCCGAGATCCACGTCGTCCGGCCGGACAACTCGCGGATCGCGATCACCGACACGCCGCGCGAGATGGAGTACGGCGAGTTCGTGCTCCCGGCGTTCGTCGACACGGACCGGCCGGGGATCTACACGCTCGAGCTCGCGTACCCGCTGGCCGGCGCCGGCGACGACGCGGGGCGGCGCGAGATCGATCGGTTCGCGGTGAACGTCGACGTCCGCGAGAGCGACCCGGCGCGGGTCGAGCCGGCGGCGTTCCCGGTCCTCTACCCCGGCGTCGAGATCGAGGTCGCGACCGAGATCGACACCGAGCCGCTCGAGTCCCGGGCGGCGCGCGAGGGGGAGCTCTGGCGCGCGCTGCTGTGGGCCGTGGTCGGCCTGTTGACCGCCGAGATGCTGCTGGCGTGGTGGTTCGGACGAGGCTACCGCGGAGGTGCGCCATGAGTGCCCGGGTCACGGCAACGTCCCTCCTCGCGTCGCTCGCCGCGGCCGCCGCCGCGCCCCTCGCGTCCGCGCAGGAGGCGGAGACGCGCGAGGTCACGACCTTCAAGTTCCTCGACGCTCCGCCGACGTGGGTGATCGCGCTGGTGATCGTCCCCGCGATCATCGCCCTCTGCACCTTCGTGTATCGGCGCGAGGGGGAGGGCGGCGCCCCGGCCGGCGCGCGCGCCGCCTGCGGGGTGCTGCGCGGACTCGCGTTCGTCGCGCTCTTCCTCTTCCTGTTCCGGCCGGTGCTCGAGACGCACGAGGTCGAGATCGAGAAGTCGGTCGTCCCGATCCTGCTCGACGGGTCGTCGTCGATGCGGCGCTCGGACGCGTACGCCGACGGGGAGGTCGCCGACCGCCTGGCGCGGACGTCCGGTCTCGGCGACGCGGCGCGGGTCTCCGAGACGACGCGGATCGACCTGATGAAGGAGATCCTGGCGCGCCCGGAGACCGACCCGGCGAAGGTGCTCGCCGACCGGAACGAGGTCCGCTACTACTCGTTCGGCGACGAGATCCGCTCGCTCGCGGAGACCGGCGACCTCCGGGCGGAGGGGCACTACACCCGGCTCGGGACCGCCATCGCCGAGGTGCAGGCCGAGTTCGCGAGCCGCGGCCGGCGGGTGAGCGAGATGCTCGTCCTCTCCGACGGGCGGTCGAACTCGGGGCTCGACCCGGCCGAGGCGGCGGCGCGGGCCGCGCTCGACGGCATCCGGATCGTCACCGTCGGCGTCGGCGACCCGAACGAGCCGAAGAACATCGCGATCCAGTCGGTCCGCGCGCCGGACGTCGCGCTGGTGAACGACGACGTGGCGTTCGAGGTCGTCATCTCCGCCGACGGCTACGAGGGGCGGGTCACCAGCCTCGTCCTCCGGCCGAAGGGGTCGGAGGAGGTGCTCGCGAGCGTCGAGGTGACGCTCCCCCGCGACGGGCGCGACCTGAACGAGGTCCTGTTCTGGCGGCCCGAGCGGGAGGGGGAGTACGACCTCGAGGTCGTCGTGGTCGCGCTCGGGGGCGAGCAGTTCCTCGACGACAACGTGCGCGCGCACCATCTGCGCGTCGACCCGGAGGAGATCCGCGTCCTCTACGTGGAGGGGTACCCGCGCTGGGAGTACCGGTTCCTGAAGAACATCCTGCTGCGCGCGAAGAACATGCGCGCCCAGTGTCTCCTGCTCGACGCGGACCAGGACTTCATCCAGGAGTCGACCGAGGGGCTGCCGGCGCTGACCCGGTTCCCGCCGGACAAGAAGGCGCTCTTCGAGTACGACGTCGTCATCCTCGGGGACGTCGACCCGTACCGGATCGCGCCGAACGTCGAGGAGTCGGAGCGGACCCTCGCGCTGCTGAAGGAGTTCGTCGAGATCGGCGGCGGGCTCATCATGGTCGCCGGCGTGCTCGACAACCCGCGCGCGTACGTCGGGACGCCGCTCGAGGACGTCCTGCCGGTCGTGCTCGGCGACGGCGAGGAGGAGCGGATGCTCCGGAGCGAGGGGTACATCCAGCCGTTCCGGCCGCGCCTCGAGAGCCCGCTCGACCCGCACGAGGTCGTCCGCCTGGAGAAGGACCTCCGGAAGAACCGCCTCCTGTGGGAGGACCCCGAGGTCGGCCTGCCGCCGCAGGAGTGGTACTACCCGGTCCGGAAGCCGAAGGGGGGCGCGGAGGTGATGCTCCGCCACCCGACGAACGAGAACCAGTTCGGCCGGCACGTCCTGATGGCGTCGACCTTCTACCCGTCGGGGCGGACGCTCTTCCTCGCGTTCGACTCGACGTGGCTGTGGCGCCGGTTCTACGGCGACCGGTACACCGAGCGGTTCTGGCGGGCGTCGATCCGGTACGTCGCGCTCAACAAGATCCGCCGCACGAACAAGCGGTTCGAGCTGCTGACCGACAAGTCGCTCTACGACATCAACGAGGCGATCCAGGTCTCGGCCCGGATCCGCGACGTCGACTTCGACCCGCTCGCGCGCGAGACGTTCGCGGTGCAGCTCGAGGACGAGCAGGGGCGCTCGACGCCGATCGACCTGTCGAACGTCGACCCGGACGAGGGGCTGTTCGAGGGGACGCTCCGGCTCGGACTGCCGGGTCAGTACCAGGTGTGGCTCGAGGACTGGACCGGCCGCGAGCCGGGCCGCCTCTCCCCGAAGTCGTTCCGGGTGGAGGTGCCGCAGCACGAATGGGAGAACCCGGTCCTCGCCCGCGACACCCTCGAGTCGATCGCCGAGGCGACGAAGGGGGCGTACTTCGGGCTCGACGCGTTCGCCGACGCGCTCGGGGACGTCGAGGGGGAGGTGCGCGAGCGGCCGAAGGGAGAGCCGACGCGGAACGAGCTCTGGTCGTCGTGGCCGGCGCTCCTGGCGTTCCTCGCCTTCCTCGCGGCGGAGTGGATCCTCCGCAAACGGGCGAACCTCGTCTGAGGCGCGCCCGGGCGAATCGTGCCCGGGCGGCCGGCGTGCATCCCCCGGCGTTCCTCCAACGTCTCGTCTCCGCACCGTATAATCCGGACGGTGTCTCCGGCGGTCCGTCGCGGCCGGTCCAACGGGAAGCGACGAAAAGACTTGGCTACCCAGAAGGCCGGGGACGATAGACACCGGAGAGGACCGCGCCGCGACATGACCAGCCGAGCCTCCCCGATGAACGACGCCCGCCGCCTCGTCCGCCTCCTGCTGCTCGGCGCCCTGTTCGCCGCGCCGGCGCCGGCCCAGGAGCGGGCGTTCGACGGGTGGGCGGCGATCGGGGACGAGGGGTACGAGTTCGACCCGGACAGCAGCGAGGTCGCGACCTTCTCGATCCAGGTCTCCGGCGAGGTCCGGTTCCGCTTCCACCGCGCGACCGAGGCGATGAAGGCGGGGGACTGGCGGTCCGCCGTCGAGCCGCTCCAGGAGGTGATCGACCTCTTCCCGAACCACCTCTTCCAGGTCGCGCCGACGCGGTGGGTCGGCGCCGGCGAGTACGCGCGCCACCTGCTCCGGACCTTCCCGCCCGAGGGGCGCGACGTCTACGACGAGTGGGCCCAGCTCCGCGCCGCGCCGGCCCTGCGGGGGGCGCTGCAGGACGGCGACGAGCGGCGGCTCGAGAAGGTGGCTTGGCAGTGGGCGCTGACGCCGCAGGGGCGCGAGGCGATGCGGGTCCTCGGCGACCTCGCGCACGAGCGCGGGCAGCACGAGCTCGCCGCCCGCTGGTTCCGGCGGCGGCTCGCGTTCGAGGAGCCGGGGAGCGACCACGCGCCGTCGCTCGCGCTCCGGGCCGCGGCGGCGCTCGCGTTCGCCGGCGAGCGGACGGACGGGCGGGCGCTCCTCTCTCCCCACGACGGGACGCGGCTGCCGGTCGCCGGCGAGACGCGCGACATCGGCGCCGCCTGGCGCGAGCTGCTCGCCTTCGCGCCGGAGGACCAGCCGGACTGGCCGACGTTCGGCGGCGCGGGGCACCACGCGGCGCTGGTCGAACGCGGGCCGGACGACCTGCGCCTCCAGGAGGGGTGGCGGACGAAGGTCTTCTCGCGCCCCGGCTCGTCGCCGTTCCGGACGAGCCGCGGGGACCAGGACTTCCCGTTCCACCCCGTCCTCGCCGGCGGTTCCATCTACCTCGCCGACGGCCTGTCGGTCCGCGCGTTCTCGCTCTTCTCCGAGGAGCCGCGGTGGCGGTACGAGGGGCCGCTGTTCGATCCGACGCTGCCGGACGACTACTACTTCTTCGAGGACTACACGAACGATCCGCAGCGCGGCCCGCTCGGCTCGCTCGCGCGCTCGCTCGCGCTCTCCGTCACCGTGGGGCACGGCGTCGTCGTCGCGCCGCTGATGGACCTCCGGCCGCGCGGTCGGATGATCAGCTTCGACCGGAACGACATCACGATCGCGATCCCGAAGCGATCCCTCCACGCGATCGACGCCGAGACCGGGGCGCTCCGGTGGCGGCAGTCCCGGCCCGAGCTCCCGGCCGACGCGTTCGTGAACCGGCTCTCGGTCTCCGCGCCGCCGGTCGTCGTCGACGACCGCGTGCTGGCGGTCGGCTACATCCTCGAGGGGGCGATCAACCTCTTCGCCGCGTGCTTCTCCCTCGCCGACGGCGAGCTCCTCTGGAAGACGCCGATCGTCGTCGGCCAGCAGGAGCTGACGATGTTCAACAAGCCGTTCAAGGAGTTCACGATCCAGATGCCGGCCGAGCGGGACGGCTCGGTCTTCGTCTGCTCGAACCTCGGCCTGTTCGCCTGCCTCGACACGCTCTCCGGCCAGGCGCGCTGGGTGATGCAGTACGAGTCGATCCCGATCATGGGGGCGCTCCACTACAGCCAGCACCGGGAGCGCTCGACGACCTCCGCCAACGACGCCCCGGTCGTCGCCGACGGCGTCGCCCTCTTCGCGCCGTTCGACTCGAGCCAGATCTACGCGGTCGACGTCGCGACCGGCAAGCGGCTCTGGGAGCAGAGCGCCAGCGCGGGGCGGAGCCAGCGGACGCGCTACTCCCACGTCCTCGGGGTCGACGACGGCGTCGCGATCCTGAGCGGCCGGTACGGCATCGGCTTCTTCGACGCCCGGACCGGCGCGCCGATCGGGCAGTACCCGTTCGGGACGATCCCGAACCCGTACCCGCGGGGCCGCGGCTGCCTCGGGGACGGGACGGTCTACCAGCCGCTCTACGACCGGCTGCTCGTGCTCCGTTGGCGGAAGGGGCCGTTCGGCGTCGAGGTGACCGACGACGAGTACCTCGAGTGGCGCGAGGAGCACGCCGGGAACTTCGTCCGCGGCGGGGACGTCGACGTGGTCGCGTCGCGGCAGGAGCTGACGGTCTTCTTCGACGTCGACGCGCTCGCGGCCGAGGCCCGCCGTCGCGTCTCGGGGGACGACGCCCGGATCTCCGACCTCGTCCTCCTGGGCCAGCTCGAGAGCAAGCGCGGCGACCACGGGGCGGCGATCCGCTCGTTCGGTCGGGCGCTGTCACACCCGGACCTCGACGAGGAGCGGCGGCGGCGGATCCACGACGGCCTCCACCGCGCCCACCGCGAGCTCGCGCGCTTCGCCCGGAGCAGCGACGACCCGGTCGCGTTGCGCGAACACCTCGAGGCGGAGGCGCGGTACGCGCCGGACGCGCACGCGTTCCTCCTCGTCGCCGAGCAGCTCCTCGAGCTCGACGCCGACGACGTCGAACGGCGGCTCGCGGTCCTCGACTGGATGGACGAACGGGCCGGCGACGTCGACTACCCGTTCCGCGACCACCCGCACCGCGGGTTGATCCGGACCTCCCTCTTCACGCTCGAGCGCCGCGCGGCGATCGCGCTCGAACGGGACGCGCCCGAGCGCGCGGTCGCGGCGTGGCAGGAGATGATCCGGCGGCACCCCGACCTGACGTTCGACGGACGGACCGCGCGCGAGTACGCCGTCGACCGGATCGCGCGGACGATCGCGACGCACGGCGTCGACGTGTACGCGCCGTTCGAGCGCGAGGCGGCGGACGCGCACGCGGCGGCGGTCGAGGCGAAGGACCACGCCGCGCTCGCCGCCGTGATCGAGCGGTACCCGAACTCGCGGCACGTCGCCCGCTACCGGATCGACCTGGCCCGCCTGCAGCTCGGGGCGGGGCGGACGGCCGAGCTGTTCCGGACCGTCGGTCCGCTGCTCGAGGAGGGCGTCGAGGACGAGCTCCGGGCCCAGGCGCTCGCGCTCCTCGCGAAGGGGGCCGAGGCGGCCGGGGAGACCCGCCTCGCGGGCGCGGTCTGGCGCCGCCTCGAGGCGCTCGGCGTCGACCTCCCGGCCGTCGGCGGGGAGGGAGAGTCGATCGCGTCGGTCGCGGCGGTCGAGGCCGAGCGGCTCGGCGCGGCGGGCACGGCCTCCGAGCGGGCCGGCCTCCTCCCGACCGCGCCGTCGCGGCACGGGATCGCGTTCCCCCTCGACAACGACCGCGACACCCGCCTCGTCGAGATCGACCGGCGCGGCGGGGACGGCGTCGAGGGAGTGCTCGTCTACTCCGTCGACCGCGAGCGCGAACCGGCGCGCGCCTCGATCCGGTTGATCGACACCGCGCGCGCGGGCGTCGTCCGCGAGCGGTGGCGGCTGCCGGTCGACGTCTACTTCCACGACTCCGATCCGGTCCGCGCGTTCCTGCTCGGCGAGCGGCTGGTGATCCGCCAGCAGCGGACGTTCCGCGGGGTCGACCCCGAGGACGGCGCGCTCCTGTTCACGACGACCCTCCCGCGGGTCCCGTTCTTCGTCCGCGCGGAGAGCGGTCTGCTGCACGTGATGTGGCACACGAACGACGGCGGGAGTCAGCTCTCGGCGCTCGAGCTGTCGAGCGGCAGCCCGTTCTGGGAGCGCCGACTCGACGGCGGCGTGTCGGACGTCGAGGTCGGAGGCGGCCTCGTGCTGGTCCGGACCGACGACGCGATGTTGCACGCGTTCGACGCGCTCACCGGCACCCCGCGATACACGGTCTCGCTCCTCGAGGTCCCGCGCGGCGCCGAGATCCGCGCCTTCCCCCGGTTCGGCGTCGTCGCGGCCACCGGCATCGGCGAGGACGCCCGCCGCGGCAAGCTGATCGTCTTCGACCTGCAGGACGGCCGGCGCCTCTGGGAGCGGGCGGACCTGTCGTTCCGGCTCGGCGTGGGGTGGCTGCACGAGGCGGACGAGCGGCTCGTCCTCCTCTCCGCGACGATGACCGTCGGCGGCGGCGCGCGCGGCGTCCTGGCGCTCGAGGTGCTCGAGCCGCGGTCCGGCCGCGTCCTGACGGCGGTCGACCGGCTCCCCCGGCTCTCGGCGGTCGAACGCGGGCCGGTCGTGGTCGGCGGGCACGCGGTGCTCGTGCGCGAGGCGCGCCGGAGCCGGGTCCGCCGGGCGACGGCGGAGGCGCTCGTGCTGGTCGACCTCGAGAGCGGGGCGGTCGACGAGGTCGCGCTCGACGCGCTGCCGAGCGACCGGCACGCCGAGTTCGCGGCGTTCGGCACGCGCGACGGGCGGCTCTGCGGCACGGTCGACGCGACCGGCGCGCTCCCGACGAACGGGTGCGAGAGCTTCACGTTCGTCCTCGATCCGGCCGCGCCGGCGCTCGACCTCGCTCGCATCGAGTCGGACTGGGACTACTTCCGATCGCTGCCGACGACCACGCCCGGCGCCCTGGCGGTCTTGAAGGACGATCGGCTATGGATCCATCCGTGTCCTCCGGACGGACGGGAGAGAAGATGACGACCCTCACGCCCCGCCCCGCCTCCCGCCGTCCGGGCCGCGCGCTCGCGCTCCTCGCGATCGGCTGCCTCGCCGTGGGGTCGACGGCCCCCGCGCAGGACGACTGGTCCGACGCCGAGGCGGCCGCGGATCTCGAGACGATCCGCGCGGTCGGGCGGGGCCTCCGATGGCTCGCCGAGCACCAGAACGAGGACGGGTCCTGGACCGGGGCGATCGGGTTCAAGTTGAACCAGAGCTACGAGGTCGAGCGGACCGACCGGCCCCACGTCGGCGTGACCGCGCTGGCGGGGATGGCGTTCCTCGCCGGCGGGCATCTCCCCGAGCGTGGCGAGTTCGGCGAGACGATCTCGAAGGCGACCGAGTTCATCGTCCGCTCGGTCGACGAGTCCTCGGGGTTCATCTCCGCGCACGGCTCGCGGATGTACAGCCACGCGTTCGCCACGCTCTACCTGGCCGAGGTGGTCGGGATGATGCAGCGCGCCGACGTCCGCGACAAGCTGCAGCGCGCGGTCGACCTGATCGTGAAGTCGCAGAACGAGCTCGGCTCGTGGCGGTACGAGCCGTTCGCCGTCGAGTCGGACATGTCGATCACGGTCTGCCAGCTCATGGCGCTGCGGGCGGCTCGCAACATCGGCATCAAGGTGCCGCGCTCGACGATCGACCGGGCGGTCCGGTACGTCCAGGGGTCGTACGTCCCCCGGGACGAGCCGAACATGTTCTTCTACCACGACGGTTACTATTTCCTCCGCCGTGGGTCGTTCAAGTATCAGAAGCAGGAGAACACGCGCTCCTCGTTCGCGCTGACCGCGGCCGGGATCGCGTCGCTCTACAACGCCGGCGTCTACTCCGACGACCGCCTCCGCGAGTCGCTCGACGTCCTCGAG
>JAUIEL010000058.1 GCA_030428825.1 bacterium | reverse complement strand
CGGCGAAGGGGACCTGACCCGCGAGTCGCTCGACGCGCACGACTTCGTCCTCCTCCCGTCGTTCGAGGTCGGCCGGCTCCCGGACCGGTCGCTGGCGCTGGCGATCAACGAGAACAGCCTCGGCGTCATGCACGGCGACGCGTGCCGGCGGTTCGTCGCCGAGCTCTGCCGGGCGTCGGAGGCGTTCTATCACCGGAACGCCGAGTCGTCGCGGCTGGCGCTCGACGACGGCACGATGTCGCTGGTCAACGCCGAGTACCCGGTGCCGGCGGACGAGTTCGAGCTCGTCGCGCGGTACGCCGACATCAGCCGCATGATGTGCAGCGGGCGGCTGAACTTCGACATGGACATGTACTGGTACCACTACCGGCGGCGCGACCGGAAGGCGGGGACCGGCGGCGGCGCCGGCTGACGGGGACGGGGGGAGCGTGAGAAGCGGCGTCGTGGCGGCCCGAGCCCTCGTCTTCGTCGGGGTGTTCGCCGCGTACTTCCTGCTCCGCCGTCTTTCGCTCGAGCCGGACGGGCTCGCGTACCTCCATTACGTCGACGTCCCGCGGCACGTCGACCTCGTGCACCTGCTGTACGTCCCGACGCTCCGCCTGCTGGGCGCGCTCCTCCCGGGCCCCTTGCCGCTCGCCGCCCTCGCGTTCTCCGCCTGCTGCGGCGCGGTGTACGTCGTCGCGTTCTGGAGGCTCCTCGAGACGCTCGACCTCCGCCCCGCCCCGGCGCTGGCGGCCGCGCTCGTGGTCGGGCTCTCTCCGCCGTTCCTGAGCAGCGCGGTGACGGTCGAGGTCTACACGCCGGCGCACGGGTCCCTGGTCCTCGCGCTCCTGTTCGCGGCCGAGTTCGGGCGGACGGGGCGGCGGTCGCGGCTGCCGTGGATCGCGCTGTTCGGGGCGCTCGCGGTCGGTTACCACGCGTTCACGATCTTCGGGCTGCCGGCGGCGCTCTGGCTGATGGGGCTGACCGGACGCGGCATCCGGCTCCGCTACCTGCTGCTCGTCCCGGTCATCGTCGCCGTCCCCGCGAGCATCCTCTGGGTGCTCGACGTGGAGTGGATCAACATCCGGTCGTACTTCGAGTTCGCGAAGGGGTTCCTCCCCGACCCGGAGGCGTGGAGCGATCCCGCCGCCACGCTGACGCGGAACGCGACCGCGGCCCGGCAGTTCCTCGGGACCACGCCGCCGGTCCTGCTCCTCTCGGTCCCCGCGCTGATCTGCGGGTTCGGGAGACACCGGAAGGCCTGCACCCTCTCCCTCGTCTGGGCGCTCCCGTTCCTGCTCGTCTTCCTCGCGGTCCGGGTCTCGTACTCGGGACTCCTCCTGCCCGCGATCGGCGGGCTGGCGGTCGCGCTGGCGCCGGGCGCGCAGTCGATCCTCGACCAGGGCGGACGGACGGCGCGCGCGGTCTGCGTCGCGATCCTCGTCGGGTCGCTGGTCTGGACCGGCGCGCGTTCGATCCCGCCGGCGTACGAGGCGTCCCGGACGATGGACCCGCACGAGGCGATGGCGCGGCGGATCATCGACCGCGTCCCGCCCGACGTCTCGGTCTTCGCGAACGGACGCGTCGCCCTCTTCCTCGAGCTCGCCTCGGACGTCCGGTTCGTCTCCCTCGAGGTCGTGAACCGCACGCTCCCGAAGGGGAAGAAGGGGGAGTTGATCGAGGAGGTCGCCCGGCTCGCCGCGGCCGAGGCGGCGGAGGGGTTCCGGCCGCACCTCAGCACCGACGGCGTGCTGTTCCTCCAGCGGACCGGCTTCGACACCGTCGGGACCCTGCTCGCGCAGGGCGAGAAGATCGACCTGACCGTCCACGAGGACGAGGAGTACCTCCTCCACCCGCTCGTGACGACCGGGAGGCCGTCGCCGAAGCCGGCGGAGGGCGGAGACGCGACCTCCGCGCCGGACGGCGGTTGACGGCGGTGCGCGCCGGCGATCGACTCGGGCGGATGAAGGCGAACCTCTTCCCCGCGCTGCTGCTCGCTCCCGTCCTCCACGCCTGCACGTCGCGCTCCGCGACGCCGGCCGACGACGCCGCGATCCGCGACCTCGCCCGGCGGTACGCGGCGGCGTTCGAATCCGAGGACGTCGAGGCCGTGCTCGAGGTGCTGACCGACGACTTCGTGGCGCTCTCGCCCGCGAAGCCGCCGCTCGTCGGGAAGGACGCCGTGCGGCCGATCCTCGCCGAGGACCTCGCGGCGATGGAGATCGACCGCCTCCGGTTCACGCTGGAGGAGATCGTCGTGACCGGGTCGTGGGCGTACGCCTGGGGGACGTCGGAGGCCGCGTTCCGGGTCGGGTCGGACGCCGACACGACCCACGTCCGCGGGAAGGTCCTCTGGATCCTCCGCCGCGGCGACGACGGCGTCTGGAGGGTCGCGCGGGACAGCGCCCACGCGGGATGAGGCGGTCTACGCCGGCGTCGGGTTCGTGATCAGCCCGTGCGCCAGCGAGGTCCACTCCCACGCGGCGTCGGGGAGCTCGGCCTCGGTCACCGGGGGGACCGGTTCGACGAACTCGCGTTCGAGCCACTCCTCGACCCAGTCGTTCCGCAAGACGTCGAGCCCGAGGACGATCCGCTCCTGCTCGCCGGCGTTGATCGCGGTGTGGAGCGCGTCGGTGTCGAACCGGTAGAGGCGCCCCGGCGGGAGCGCGTACAGATCGAACCACTCGCCGAGCGACCGGTGGAAGCGGCGGAAGTCGAACCGGAGGTCGCCGCCGTCGAGGATCTCGGCGACCCGCTCCTTCAGCCCGTCGAGCGGGACGCCCGGCTTCTGCGCGACGATGAACGCGTCGGGGTTCGTGACGATCGGGATCTGGAAGCGGAGGACGTCCGAGCCCTTGTCCTTGTCGTCGTGGATTCCGTAGGCGCTCTTCGGCGCGCGCCGAAGGAGCCGGAACGACGTCTTCTCCGTCTCCAACGAGTCGAAGATCGTCCTCATCGTCGGGCACTCGGCGAGCGCGCCGGAGTACGGGACGTTGTTGTGGTGCGTCCGGTACGCCGCGGCGAGGTCACCCTCGCTCGGCAGCGAGATGCAGTGACCGTACAGTCCCCGATCGAACTCCTGCCGGGCCCGGGCGCGCCGGACCTCCTCGCGCAGGGCGTCGACGTCGTACGAGGAGCGGCTCTTCAGCATGGCGGTCACCGGAGGAGCGGACGAGGGACGGTGACGAGTATTGTACTCCGGCCGCGCGCCCCCCCGCGGACGTCCGCGACGCCCGCGACGGTTCGCCGCAGGTCGCGTTCACCCCGTTCCTCGAGGCGCCCCGTCCCCTCCGCCGTGGGGTACACTCCGGTCGAGCGGTCCGGCCTCGCGGAGAGAGACGCCGAACCGCGAGACCCCTCCCTCCTCCGGATACGCGCGCGATGACCGGCAAGAGCCTGATCGACAAGGAGTTCGTCACGTCGAAGCTGACGGCGAACGACCCGTTCTGCTTCTCCCACGGGGCCGGCGACGGCTCGGAGCATCTCGGAGCGGGGATGCTCTACTACGCGCTCGCGTACTCGATGCGGTCGCGCGTCTGCATGTGCCTCGGCTCGGGTGGGGGATTCGTCCCACGGACCATGCGGCAGGCGCAGCGTGACCTCGACCTCGCGGACAGCCGGACGATCCTGGTCGACGGGGCGATGCACGTCCCGGAGGAGTCGGTGAAGATCTGGGGGACCCCGGCCTGGCTCGCGGAGGACTCGACGTTCCGGACGAACTATCCGGAGATCGAGCTCGTGCTGGAGCTGACCGAGAAGGCGTACCGCGAGAAGTTCGAACCGGAGAAGCTCGAGGTCGACTTCCTCCACATCGACGCCGACCACAGCTACGAAGGGGCGAAGGCGGACTGGGACCTCTACCGCCACCTCGTCCCGGACCACGGGATCATCACGCTCCACGACACGATGAACTGGCGGCCGCCCGGAGGCGTCTACCGGCTCGTGGAGGAGATCCGGGCGGGGGACGAGTACTCGATCGTCGACCTGCCGATCTCGTTCGGGACGGCGCTGGTGGTGAAGAACCCGACGCCTCGATGAGGCTGCTCCTCCTCCAGGACCAGATGTACGTCCCGTCGTTCGGCGGGGGGAACAAGGCGACGCGACTGCTCCTCGAGGGGCTCGCGCGCCGCGGACACGCCTGCGCGGTCGTCGCGCCGGCGCTGACCGGGCACGAGGGGCCGAAGTCGGAGGGCGAGTTCCGGGAGGCGATGGCGGCGCGGGACGTCGCGGTCTCGACGCCGGCGTCCGGGCGGTTCCGGTACGAGTTCCACGGCGTCACGGTCGACGCGGTGAACTCGAAGGACGTCCTCTCCGCCGCGCCGGTGGTGCGGGATCGGATCGCCGCGCTCGACCCGGACTGGATCGTCGTGTCGGACGACCGGCAGAAGGTCCTCCTCCCCGCCGCGGTCGAGGCGGCGGCGGACCGGACGCTCTACCTGCTGCAGACGATCGTGCACGTCCCGTTCGGGCCGCTGGCGCGGGAGGCGGACGAGGCGCACGCGCGGGCGGCGGCGGCGGCGCGGGCGCGGCTGGTGATCAGCGAGTTCGTGGCCCGCTACCTCGACGAGCACGCCGGACTCGACGCGCGCCTCGTGCGGCTGCCGGTGTTCGGGGCGGGGCCGTTCCCGGCGCTCGGCCGCCCGGACGGCGAGTTCGTCACGATGGTGAACCCGTGCGTGGCGAAGGGGATCGACGTCTTCCTCGGCCTGGCGCGCCGCTTCCCGGACGTCCGGTTCGCGGCGGTCCCGACGTGGGGCGCGGACGGGGCGGTGTTCGACGCGCTCGCGGCGGCGGAGAACGTCACGATCCTCGAGCCGAAGGACGACATCGAGGAGATCCTGCGGCGGACGCGGGTGCTCGTGGCGCCGTCGCTCTGGCCGGAGACGCTCGGGTACGTCGTGATCGAGGCGATGCTCCGCGGCGTGCCGGTCCTGGCGAGCGACATCGGAGGGCTCGGCGAGGCGATGCGCGGCGTCGACTTCCTCCTGCCGGTCGAACCCGCCGAGCGCGGCCCGAACGGCTACACGAGCCCGCCGCAGGACCTCGAGCCGTGGGTCCGCGCGCTCGACGAGCTCCTGTCCGACGCGACGCGATACGAGCGGCTCGCCGCCGACTCGAGGGCGGCCGCGTACGCGACGATCGCCCCGCACACGGTCGAGGCGTTCGAGGAGTTGCTGGCGGGGATCGATGACCGGTGACGTGGTCGCGATCGTCGACCCGTTCGCGTCGGGAGGGCTCCTGGCCGGGGAGTTCGCGGCGCGGGGGTGGCGCCCGGTCGCGGTCCGGAGCGCCGAAGCCGTCCCCGACGTGTTCGCGTCGTCGTGGCGACCCGAGGAGTTCGCGGAGGTCGTGGCGCACGCCGGCGACGTCGAGGGGACGGCGGCGGCGCTCGAACGGCTCGGCGCCCGCGCCGTCGTGGCCGGGTGCGAGCTCGGGGTCGAGCTGGCGGACGCGCTCGCCGAGCGGCTCGGCCTCCCCGCGAACGACCCGGCGGCGCGGGCGGCGCGGCGCGACAAGTTCCTGATGGCGGAGCGAGTTCGGGCGGCGGGGCTCCGGACCGCCGACCAGCTCCGAACGAGCGACCGCGACGAGGCCGCGCGATGGGCGGCGTCGCGCGGGCGATGGCCGGTGATCGTCAAGCCGCTCCGGAGCTCGTCGTCCGACCACGTCGCCCGGTGCGCCTCGCCGGAGGAGGTCGGGGACGCGGTCGACGCCGTGCTCGATTCGATCACGGTCCTCGATCAGCGGAATGACGCCGCCCTCGTCCAGGAGTACCTCGAGGGGACCGAGTCGATCGTCGACACGGTCTCCCTCGACGGGCGGCACCTCCTGACGGCGATCTGGCGCTACGACCGCCCGACCGACCGGGACACGTTCGTCTGCTACGACGCGATGACGCTCGTCCCGGGCGACGGCGAGCGGCAGCGCGCCCTGGTCGCCTACGCGCGGGGCGTGCTCGACGCGCTCGGGATCCGGCACGGCCCCGCGCATTGCGAGCTGATGTGGGTCGACGACGAACCGGTGCTCGTCGAGGTCGGCGCCCGTCTCTCGGCCGGCAACAACTGCACCCTGAATCGCGACTGCTCGGGCGTCTGCCAGCTCGACCTCATGGTCGAGGCGGTCGCGGACCCCGCCGCGTTCAAGGCCCGGGACGACGCCCCGTACGTCCTCCGCCGGACCGCCGCGAACGTCTTCCTCTTGCCGCAGCGCCGGGGGATCCTCCGCGGCGCGCCTCGCCTCGCCGAGATCGAGGCCCTCGAATCCGCCCGGGAGGTCCACGTCGGCCTCGAACCGGGCCAACCCGCCCCCCGCGTCGCCGGGGTCGTCACCCTCCTCCACGACGACCCCGCCGTCGTCGCCCGCGACACCGCCACGATCCGCCACCTCGAGCGGAACGGCCTCTTCGACATCACCCCCGCCTGACCTCGGCGTCAGACCCCACGACTTGCAAGCGGTGGCGTCTGACCCCACCCCACTCACGTATCGGTCTCGCCCCCCCTCGGCGCCCCGAATCCCGCGTTCCGAGCGCTCTCGTGGGAGAGCCTCCCCGCGTCACCCGGAGCGCGCGGCCGCGATCGAACCGACCAGGTCCGCAATGCACGCCGTTCTTCCTGCGATCTTCCGGCGGTGCGCATGCGTCGGGTGGGGTCAGACGCCACCGCCTGCGCGTCGTGGGGTCTGACGCCCTTTTGGATGTCGGTCGGATCAGGGGGCGGAGTTCGTGCGAGCGTCGAACTCGACGAGGAACTCGCTGACGCTCGACATGCCCTGGAAGGCGAGGAACAGCTTGTCGGGGCCGTGCTTCCGAACCGCGTCGACGATGAACGGGCGCGACGCGGTCGGGAACTGCCAGACGTACTTCAGGAGCTGCCAGTCGAACCCGCCGCCGTGACCGTGCGGAGCGTCGGGGCCGTGGCCGCGGAGGTTGATCGCCTTCCGCCGGAACACCCGCCACATGCATGTCGTCCGGCTCTTGTCGATCAGGAGGACCGCGTCGGCGGCCGGGATCCGCAGATCGAGCGTCATCTCGTACGTCCCGTCCATCACCCACGCCTCGTGCCGGACGAGCGACGCGACCGTCTCGCGCCACTCTTCGGGCGGCGTCGGGAGGCGCCCCGGGCGCCAGAAGATCGCGTCGAGATGGAAGATCTCCAGGCCGAGCCGCTCGCCGAGTCGCTGCGAGAGGTACGACTTCCCCGAGCCGGGCGACCCGATGACGAGGATCCGTCGACACCCGGGAATCCGGTCGATCACCGCCTTCCAGTCCATCTCGGGGAAGGCGGTCGAGCCGGCGCCGCCGCGCGCCGCGACTTCGATTTCCGGTGGCTTCTGCACGGACGTGGGACCCGTCGGACCAGGGCCGAGCGATGCTATCATCGCCCGTTTCGCTCGCCAACGCGACGCACCGCCCGAGTCGACCCTCACCCATGCCCGCCTTCTCCTACGACGGTCTCCCCGACGTCGATCGCCACCGCGAGACGATCGGCCGCCTCCTCCGGGAGCACCGTCCGCCGGTCTTCCTGGCCGAGGAGGCGATCCTGCTCGAGCGGTACGACCGGCTGGTTCGCTGCCTCGAGGCGTCCTGGCCGTCGGCCGTGGTCGCCTACTCGTTCAAGACGAACTACCTCGTCGCCGAGTCGAACCTCCTCCAGTGGCGCGGGGCCTGGTCGGAGGTGGTGTCGGACCGCGAGTACCGGATGGCGCGCGACCTCGGCGCCCCGGGCGATCGGATCGTCTTCAACGGCCCGTGGAAGTCCGACGAGGTCCTCCGCCGCGCCCTCGACGAGGGGGCGATCGTGAACCTGAACGACCACGGCGAACTGACCCGGCTGCTCTCGCTCGTCGCCGGCGCGCCCGCCCCGTTCCCGGTCGGCGTCCGCCTCCGGAGCAAGGTGAAGGGGCTCGGCCGGAGCCGGTTCGGCTTCTCGATCGAGGACGGCGAGGCGCGGCGGGCGGTCGAGCGGATCGCGGACTCCCCCGACCTCCGCCTCGCCGGGACGCACTGCCACCTCCCCGGCGACACCGACGACCCGCGCTGCTACCGCGAGGCGACGGCGAACGTGGTCCGCTTTCTGAAGGAGCGCGTCCCGTCGTACGAGGAGACGATCGACACCGTCGACATGGGCGGGAGCTACCCGTCGGCGCGCCCGCAGCCGTACACGAAGGAGACCTGGGACCCTCGCCCGATCGAGGAGTACGTCGAGGCGATCACGTCGTCGCTCGAGCCGGCGTTCCTCGACCGGAAGCCGACGCTGATCGTCGAGCCGGGGCGCTACCTCGTCGGCGACGCGTTCCTGTTCGTGTCGGAGGTGATCGACCGGCGCGACGCCCCCGAGCGGCAGGTCGTCCTCTCGAACGCCAGCATCTCGATGGTCCCGCTGACCCACTACTCTCCGCAGGCGATCCGCGCCTTCACCCCCGACCTCGCCGAGAAGACGGAGCGCACGACCGAGACGACGATCTTCGGCGCGAGCTGCCGCGAGGACGACCTCCTCTATCGCGGGCCGTTCCCGGTCGTCGAGATCGGCGACCTCCTGATCCACTACGCGGTCGGCGCGTACAACTCGAGCCTGAGCCCGGCGTTCATCTTCGAGAAGCCGCGCGCGGTCTTCTTCTGACGGGAACGGGGTGAGTCCGGTGGATCGCGCGGAGGTCGTCGTCGTCGGAGGGGGGTTCGCCGGAGCCGCCACCGCCTGGTCCCTCGTGCGACGCGGCGTCACGGACGTCGTGCTGCTCGAACGCGAGGACCTTCCGGGCCGCCACTCCTCCGGCCGGAACGCGGCGATGGCCCGCCAGTCGGTGATTGGCGACGCGCTCGTCCCGCTCGCCGTCGAATCGGTCCGCTTCCTCGCCGCCCCTCCCCCGGAGTTCGCGCCGACGCCGCTCTTCCGCCCGTCCGGATCGCTCCTCCTCGGGACGCCCGACCGGGAGGAGGAGTTCGCCGCCGCGATCGCCGACCTGACCGAGCGCGGCCTCTCGCCGCGTCTCGTCGACGAGGCCGGGATCACGGCGCGGGTCCCGTTCGCCGCCGGGGCCGCGCCGGCGATCGGCGTCGCGTGCCCGGAGGACGGGATCGTCGACATCGCGGCGCTGCTCGACGGGTACCTGCGCGGAGCGACCGCCGGCGGGGCGCGGGTGGTGACCGGCCGCGAGGTGACCGGCGTCCGGGTCGAGGCGGGCGCCGTGCGCGGCGTCGAGACGAACGCCGGCCCGATCCGGACCGACGTCCTGGTCGACGCGGCCGGCGCGTGGGCCGGCGCGCTCGGCCGGCTCGCCGGCGCCTCACCGGTGCCGCTCTCCCCCTGCCGCCGCCACCTCGTCCAGACCGCCCGCGCCGACTTCGTCGACCCGACGTGGCCGTTCGTCTGGGACCTCGACGCCGACCTCTACTTCCGCCCCGAGCCGCCCGGCCTCCTCCTCTCGCCGTGCGATCAGGTCGAACTCCCGCCCGGCCCGATCGCGACCGATCCGGACGAGGTCGCCCGCCTCGACGCGAGGCTCGAGGCCCGCTTCCCGCGGCTCGCCGAGGCGCTCGCGGACGTCGGCGTCCTGACGAGTTGGGTCGGCTTCCGGACGCTCGCGCCGGACGGGGCGTTCGTGATCGGCCGCGACCCGGCGCTCGACGGGTTCGTCTGGTGCGCCGGCCTCGGCGGCCACGGCGTCACGACGAGCGCCGCCGTCGGCCGTCTGACCGCGGCGGCGGTGATCGACGGAACCGCCGTCGACGCGCTCGCGCCGACGCGGTTCCTCGAGTCCGAGTCCCCCTGATCGACCCCGTCTCGGTCGGTTCCGCCCCGCCCCCTCGCCCGGACCCGGCCCGCCCGGGGCGCGCTCGCCGGTCGCGAGCCCGCGCCCGGGCGCCGTCGCTCAGTGGTGGTGCCGCAGGCGCGGCGAGGCGTCGCCGTACTGGTTCGGGACGGCGGTGCCCGGGACGAAGTCGATCAGGTACTGGCCGTCCGGGAGGTTCGTGGCCGTGAACGAGCCGGTCCAGAGACCGTCGCCGGCGAACGCGTCGGCGCCGGTCCCCTGGTCGTTCATCCCGGCCGGGAGGACCTGCCCTCCGGCCATCACGCCGATCGACGTGATGGTCGGGTCCTCGGTCCGTGCGAACATCCGGATCGTCACCGACGGCGTCCCCGACGCGACGGCGGCCGGCCAGACCCCGACCCCAGTGAGCTTCGGCCACGGCGGCGGTCCGTACAGCTCGCTCTCGAACGGGTTCGCCAGCCCGCTCGCGATCACCGTCGCCGAGCTCCCGACCCGGAGGTACGGCCACGTCGACAGGAGCGTCCCGACCTGGAGCGGCTGGATCGGCTCGCGCGGCCGCGCCGTGACGTAGTCGTCGTGCGGGGTCCCGGGGACGAAGCCGGGGACGAACAAGGTCCAGTTCCCGTCCCCCGCCACCGGGTCGCCGTTCACGCCGGAGTCGTTCGCGGGCGTCGCGCCCGCGAGCGAGCCGCCCCCGACGACCTTGAAGACGACGTCGAGCACGTTCTGGTTCCGGTCCGCGACCCGCGCGCTCGCGACGAGGTCGGACGGCCCCGCGCCCGCGGAGACGAACGTCCCGGGGTAGCCGGCGTACAGGACCCGCGCGAGGACGTCGTCGGTCACCAGCGCCATCGGCACGTCCTGCTGCGGCACGCCGTCGACGTAGCAGTTCAGCACCGCGAGCCCGAGCGAGTGCGTCGTCAGGACGTTGCCGCTGAACGAAGCGACGCTCGGATCTCCCGACGCGAAGGTCGCGAAGCTCGTGAGGTCGACCTCGACGTCGGTCCCGTCCGTCCCGACGTAGTGCCCGATCGCCTCGTACGTCACGTTCTGGCCGACCGCCTTCGCGACGGTGTTCGGGCGGACCTCGATCCGCTCGAGCTTCGGCAGCGACTGGTAGTCGACGGTCCGGTGCGGGAGCCCGACGTGCCGCCGCGACGACTCCGTCGACTCGAACGGCGAGAGGTAGCGCGGGACGGTCGGGACCGGGTGCGCGCTGGTCGCGAACGCCACGCCGTTCCGTCCGAACGTGATCAGCTCCTCGCGGTAGTCGCCGTAGACGTCCGCCGCCTGCCAGGCGTCGTGCCCGCTGTTGATCGAGTCCACGAAGAACGAGATCTCGGTCCAGGAGTACGGCATGTCCGGCTGCGGCGGCGGGAAGCACGAGTTGTGGGTCGGCGGCGCCTGCGGCGTGTTCACGAGCTGCCAGACCGAGTGTCGGCTGCCGAGCTTGCTGAACACCTCGTCGGTGGCGCGCTGACCGTCGAAGTCGATGTTCCGCGGGCCCCATCCGTTCGGCCCGGTCGGGAGCGAGCCGGCGTCGTGCTTGTTCGCGGCGAGCCGGTCGCCGTTCCCGTTCATCGTGTAGCTCCCCCAGCTCCCGCCGTTCCAGATCGGGCACCCCTTCGGCGTCGCGACGTACATCCGCCCGTCGTAGCCGAACTGGTCCGGCCCCGGCAGGAACCGCCCGACGCAGAGGTCCTGGCCGTGCTGGGCGATCGGGTTCGTGTTCAGCGTCGGCACGACCGGCGTGCAGAGGGTCGGGCTCGCCTCGATGTAGAAGTCGTAGCAGTCGTGCGCCACCAGCAGCTCGGGCGTCCCGTCCTGGTCCCGGTCGAGCGGCTGGATCATGTCGGCGTGGTTGTACTGCGTGGAGCAGCTCGCGAAGAACCCGAGCGACCCGAGGTCGAACGAGCAGACCGGGTGGAAGTCCTTGAACCCGTCCATCGCGAGCTCGTCGTACCCGTCCCCGTCGAGGTCGAACGGCTGCGGCGCGTGTCCCGACTGCCCCTGGTACCCCTGCGTCTGCAGCACGACGAACGACCCCGGCGAGCCGGGGACGTACCGCACGATCATGAACATCCCGCTCCCGGTGTCGTGGACGAAGATCTCGCGCGCCGCGTCGCTCGACGGATCGTCGTCGAACGCCTGCACGTGCGGGTTCTTCCCCTGCGTGCCGAGCATCACGCCGGTCCAGCCGGGGACGACCGCGTCGACGTACTCGCTCGCCAGGATCGACGGCCGCGGCAGGTTCCCGAACGCCGGGTCCGGCTGCAGCGTCCCGCCGAGCAGGACGAACCGGAACGAGTTCGCCAGCGATCCGGGCGCCGTCGGGTCCTTGCCGACGACCGCGGCGACCTCGTTGATGCCGTCGCCGTCGAAGTCGTGGATGCACGCCCCGTCGGTGCTCCAGTCGTGCTTGAAGTACGCTCCGTTCGGGTCCCACCAGGCCCAGATCAGGTACGGCGACGTCGGAACGCCCTGCGCGTCGACGTTCATGCCGACGGCGAGGAGGAGCCGCTGCTCCATCACGAGGAGGTAGTCCTTCCTCCCGTCGCCGTCGATGTCGCCGATCGAGAGCGAGACCGGCCACGCGCCGGGGAGGATCGACGCGTCGTAGCCGAACGGGTTCCCGACCGACTGCGGCCGCAGCGCGTCCCACGGCAGGCCGCTGGGGAAGTTGAGCTGGGTCACCACCGGCGGCACCGGGTGGGCACTCGCCGCGCCGGCGAGACCGACGAGGGCCGCGACCGACAACAGACTCGAACGAAGACGCATCACTCTTCTCCTGACTCGGGGGCTTCGAGCCCCGTGCGCGTCGGGAGGACGGCGCGCGGTTTCGGGAAAAGGGCGCCCGAGACGCGAACCCTCGTCGTCCGCGCGCTCCCCGGCCGCCGTCCGCGGACCTCGGGCCGCTTTTTCTTGCGGATTTGACGTCGCCGGCGACGTCGCTTTCCGCCCGGGGTCCGGAACGAACGCCCGTCCGCCCCGGAGATCCCCCGTGAAGCCGCTCGCCTCCTCCCTCGCCGTCGCCGCCGCCCTCCTCTCCCTCCCTCGCGCGGGGGTCGCCGACCCGGTCTTCCCGCCCGGGGCGATGACGATCGTCTCCGGCGCGACGCGGGAGGTGGTCGTGTTCGATCGCGACGGCGCGTTCCTGACCCGGCTCGACGCCAAGGACGCGAACGGCTTCCAGGACCTCGTGATCGGCGCCGACGGCCGGATCTTCCTGATCTACGAGAAGCGGACGGTGGTCAAGGACGCCGAGTTCCAGACCCTCTTCACGATCGAGGACTCGAGCAGCGTCGAGCGGGGCGCGATCGGTCCGAACGGCCACCTGTTCCTCGCCGACACCTACTGGATCCGCGAGTACGACGAGACCGGCGCGAAGGTCGGGGAGACCCCGTTCGGCGTCGGCGGCCTCGGCCGCGACCTCGCGTTCGGCCCGGACGGCCTGCTGTACCTCGCCTCGCCGACCGGCCCCGAGATCACGATCGTCGACCCGTCCGGGCGCGTCGCCGGCGCGATCACCGCGCCCGAGCTGATCGCGCCGGTCGGCCTGGAGTTCGCGCCGGACGGCACGCTCTGGGTCGCGCAGGCGATCACCGTGAACAACTCCGCCGCGCCGCTCCTCCGGTTCGACGGCGAAGGGAACCTGCTGGCGGAGATCGGCGTCGGCTCGGGAGTGAACTGGGCGCACGACGTCACCTTCGGTCCCGACGGCCTCCTCTACGTCCCCGACTACATCCAGGATCGCGTCTTCCGCTTCACCCCGGCCGGGACGCTCGTCGACTTCGTCGCCGACCAGGACGGGCTCGACTACCCGTACGGCGTCCGGTTCGCGCCGTACCGGTTCGAGGCGAAGATCAAGGGGAAGGTCCGCCTCGCGAACGGCGAGGACGAGAAGATCAAGGAGGAGGGGACGCTCTCGATCCTCGCCGGCAGCGGGACCGCGATGCTCTGGCTCGACCCCGAGGAGGAGCTCACCGCGCTGCTCGGCACCCGCGCCGTCGTCGTCCGAGGGTTCGAGATCGCCGAGGCGGACGACGACGGCGAGAAGCGTTCGCTGCACGGCGTCCAGGTCTCGCCGCGAGCGCTCCAGGTCGGCGTCGCCTCGCTCGGCCTGACCCTCGACGGCGACGTCGACGACGACGTCCACGAGGCGAAGAAGGCGAAGGGGACGCTGCAGATCTCCGGCGCCGCCGGCGTCTTCCTCGGCAAGGTGAAGACCGACGACCTGATCGACTGACGGGGCGCGGCGGAGGGGAGGCGGGCGCTCCTCCCCCGCTCCGCCGCGTCTCGAACGCGAGGGGACGCGCCGCGCCGGCCGCACGGCGCCGGGGAGGGTCGCTCTGCTATGCTCGGGGGCGCTCCTGGCCGGGGAGCGAGGGAGAAGAGGGATGCGACATCCTTGCATGATCGTCGCGCTGGCGTTGTCCACGTGGGTGGGATTGCCGGCGGAGGCGCGCGACGCGGCCGCGTTCGAGCGGCAGCTCGTGGTCATCGAGCGGCTGATGACGAACGGGAGGTGGCGCCCCGCGTTCGACAAGCTCGAAGAGCTCCTGCGTGAGCACGAACGACAGCCCTACGTGATCTCGTCCCGGGATCGGATCCTCGAGGACTTGAAGCGGTGCTCGTTCCGGGTCGAGGTCGACGTGCCGGAGATCGGCGACCTGATCTCGGGGAAGCTCGTCTCGTACGACCGGCGTCGCGGTGAGATCGAGCTCCTCTACACCCCGGAGACGATGGGGGACTTCCAATCGGCGAAGGGGATGCTGGTCCACCCGCTGCTCTTCGACGGGCCGTACAAGATCGAGGTCCGCGGCGACTCGTACCCGTCGACGTCCATGAGCCGCCGGAACGCGCCGACGATCCTCTGCGGGTTCCAGAACGACGAGTTCTTCCTCGCCGGCTTCGGGCTGGAGCGGAAGACGCTCGGGACGATGGTCTACCACACGAAGGCGATCCTCGCCCGGCAGCGCGACGACGAGACGAAGGTCCTCGACAGCAAGGACGCGACGCCGTGCCGGTCCGGCGAGAAGTTCGCGCTCCGCCTGTCGGTCGGCAGGACGAGGATCTCGGCGGCGTACAACGGTCGCACCTTCCTCTCCGGGCAGAAGTCGAAGGACGTCTTCGGCACGCTGGCGCTGCAGCACATCGGTGGTCGCGGTGGCGGAGGCGGCGGCGGGAGGCTCGCGGCGTTGATGGCGAGCGCCGGCGCGGCATTCACCGAGATCGAGATCTCCGGCGACGCGCAGACGGCCTGGGTGCAGGGCCTGGAGGACCGGGCGGCGCAGAAGGCGTTCCTCGAGTGGGAGAAGTCGTACGACCCGTCGACGCGAGCGCCGAAGTGGCTGCTCGAGGGCGACGGGATCGCGAAGGGGACGGTCGAGGTGGAGACGTGGCCCGACCTCCCGGGCGACGCGAGCGCGAGGCTGTCGGCGGTCGAGGACGAGGTGCTCGGGCACGTCGGGAAGAAGCGGTTCGCGCTGGCGCTCGCGGTGCTCGAGGAGCACCCGGCCGAGGATCCGGCGGCGATCGCGTTCCTCCGCGCGCAGGTGCGGTTCGCGCGCGGCGAGTGGGACGCGGCGCTCGAGCAATGCGCGATCGTCGAACGCCTCGCGGCCGGGTTCCTTCCGAACGACGAGCTCCGGCTGCGCGTCCTGTTGGCGCGATCCCCGGAGACGGCGGCGGACGCCGAGCCGGCGCTGCGGGCGCTGCTCGACGAGCACCCCGGCCGGGCCGAGCTGGCGTGGATCCTCGCGCGCCATCTCTATCGCGACGGGCGGCTGAACGAGGCGCACGACGTGGTCGTCGACGCCGCCGCTCGCGGGGTCGAGACCGAGGACCTCGAGACGCTCGGGCGGGCCCTCTCGCTCGCGATCCGCGGCCCCCGCTGGGGGAAGTCGTTCGAGCACGAGTCGAGGAACTACCACGTGCACTCGAACATCGATGTCGCCACGTGCCGGGACGCCGCGCTCATGCTGGAGCAGGCGTACGCCGCGTACTCGAACCGGTTGCGACGCGTCCCCGGCCTCGAACGTCGGAGGTTCACGGTCTACCTGTTCGCGGGGCAGGCCGGCTACGAGGTCTACGTCCAGCGCGTGCTCGGAGGACTCCCGCCGTTCCACACGGCGGGCGTCTACTCGCCGAGCCTCAAGCAGCTCTTCATCTGGAACCAGCGCGACCGCGAGGGGATGATG
>JAUIEL010000819.1 GCA_030428825.1 bacterium | reverse complement strand
CCTCGAGATGGTGACGGCAGGCTTTCGCCTGACGGGTGGGCCCAAAGCTGGCTATGCGGTAAGCGACATCGCCGCGCATTCACGTCTCGCGGGTGCGGGACTGGAAGTGGAAGGCGGGTTCACTGCGTTCCAACCTCTGGCGGGCGGCCTCGACGTCCGCCTCGACGGCCGGCCGCTCGAGGCGGGGCTCCTCCTCGGCGCCGCCGATCGACCGCGCCCGCTCCCGCTCGCGTGGAAGCCGGCCGAGATCCCCGCGCTCGCGGTCGACGCGGTCCCGACCCCGGGGCGCGGGCAGGCGCTCCTCTGGGCCGACGGCGGCGCCACCGCGCGGCTCCCCGAACTCCCGACGCCCGAGGAGATCGAGCGGTTGAAGCAGCTCGGCTACGCGCGATAGACGTCCGCCGCCGCCGCCATCCGGTACCATCGACCGCGATCCGGTCGCGGGGCGAGGACGCATGAGGGTGCTCCCGCCCGCTCGGACGGTCCCGGGGCCGTTCGTCGCGATCGGCCCCGAGAACCCGACCGATCGCCATGGACGCCTCCCGCCCCGAGGACCTCACCGACTCCCTCGCCCGCGCCGGAGCGGGCGACGAGGAGGCCGCGCGGCGTCTGACGCCGGCGGTGTACGAGCGCCTCCGCCGACTGGCGGCGTCGTACCTCTCGGCCGAGCGGGCGAACCACACGCTGCAGCCGACGGCGCTGGTGCACGAGGCGTTCCTGAACCTCGTCGACCAGCGGCGCGCCGATCTCCGCGGGCGTTCGCACTTCCTCGCGGTCGCGGCGGTGAGCATGCGCCGCATCCTGGTCGATCACGCGCGGCGGAAGGGGGCGGCGCGGCGCCGCGGCGGCGAGCGCGTCACGCTCTCCGGCGTGCCGGGGGACGCCGCGACCGAGGCCGACCTCCTCGACCTCGAGCACGCCCTCGCCCGGCTGGCGGAGCGGAGCGAGCGACAGGCGCGGATCGTCGAGATGCGGTTCTTCGCCGGTTCGACGATCGAGGAGATCGCCGCGGTCCTCGAGCTCTCGGCGCGGACGGTCACCGACGACTGGCGGGTCGCCAAGGCGTGGCTCAAGCGCGAGCTGGCGCGCGGCGGCGAGCCTCGATGAGCGATCCGTCGGCGCGCCACGAGCGGATCACGGCGGTGTTCCTGGAGGCGTGCCGGCTCGCGGGGGACGAGCGGGCGGCGTACCTGGCGAGGGAGTGCGGCGACGACGACGACCTCCGCCGCGAGGTCGAGGAGATGCTGGCGCTCGACGACCCGGAGAGCACCGGCGGAGAGGAGTCGTTCGCCCCCGCGCTCGACGACGCGCCGCACCCCGAACGGATCGGCCCGTACCGCGTCCTCGACGTGATCGGCGAGGGAGGGATGGGAGTCGTCTACCGCGCGCGGCAGGCGAACCCCGACCGGATCGTCGCGTTGAAGGTCATCCGCCCCGGGCGCGACTCGCGGCCGCTCGTCCAGAGGTTCGTGCGCGAGGCGCAGCTCCTCGGCCGGCTCGAGCATCCGGGCGTGACGCGCATCTACGAGGCGGGGACCGCGGAGACCGACCGCGGCCCGCGGCCGTTCTTCGCGATGGAGTACGTCGACGGGCGGTCGCTCTCGAACCACGTCGCGGCGAAGCGGCTCGGCGTTCGCGAGCGTCTGGAGCTGCTCGCGAAGATCTGCGACGCGGTCCATCACGCGCACGAGGCGGGGGTCGTCCATCGCGACCTGAAGCCGGCGAACATCCTGGTGACCGAACGGGGCCGGCCGAAGATCCTCGACTTCGGCGTCGCGCGAGGGACCGGGGTCGGCCACGGGCGCGCCACGATGATGACGGAGGCGGGACAGGTGATCGGGACCGTCCCGTACATGAGCCCCGAGCAGATCGCCGGCGCCGCCGACCCGGACGTCCGGACCGACGTCTACTCCCTCGGCGTGATCGGGTACGAGCTGCTGGCGGAACGCCTCCCGCTCGACGTCCGGAACCTGCCGATCGCGGAGGCCGCCGCGTGGATCACGGACCGGGAGCCGCTCGCGCTCGGCTCGATCGACCCGCGGCTGCGCGGCGACGTCGAGACGGTGATCGCCAAGGCGCTGGAGAAGGACCCCGCGCGACGGTACGCGAGCGCCGGCGAGCTCGGCGCGGACGTCGATCGCCACCTGCGCGACGAGCCGATCCTCGCTCGCCCGACGAGCGTCGCGTACCAGGTCCTGAAGTACGCCCGGCGGAACCGCGCCCTCGTGTCGGCCGCGCTCGCCGTCCTGATCGCCTCGGTCGCCGCGACGACGGTCTCGCTCCGGTCGGCGGCGACGGCGAGGCGCGCGGCGGCGGAGGCGGAGACCGAGGCGGACAAGGCGCGGGCGATCAACGACTTCCTCGTGATGATGCTCGATGGGGCGGATCCGTTCGCGGCGTCGGGCGAGGGCGGCCCGGACGTGACGCTCGGCCAGCTCCTCGAGACGGCGGCCGACCGGGTCGACTCGGCGTTCCCGGACCAGCCCGAGGTCGAGGTCGACGCGCGGCTGACGATCGGGAACACCTTCAAGGGGCTGGCGCGCTACGACGACGCGCGGGCCCAGCTCGAGGCGGCGCTCGCGGTCGCGGAGCGGCTCTCCGGCGAGGAGGCGGCGAGGGTCTCCCTCAAGGTCCGCCGCCTGCTCGCGGTCCTGCGGTCGTACGAGGGGGAC
>JAUIEL010000818.1 GCA_030428825.1 bacterium | reverse complement strand
GCGGCGACCGCGCCGATCAGCGCGACGAACCAGGGCGACCGACCGAACGACTCGGCGGACGGCCAGGCCGGGAGGTCGACCCGGCCGAGCGCGACGGCGGCGGCGGCGAGCAGACCGAGGAGCACGACGTGCGCCGTCAGGCGCCCCGCGCGGACCCGGACGAGGGCCAGGACCGCGAGCGCGCCGACGCCGATCGCGAGCGCCTCGTCGCGGGCGCCGTGGCGCACGACCTCCGCCTCGAGCAGCCGGGCCCACGCCAGGAGGCACGCCGGCACGACGACGAGGAACAGCGCCGCGCCCCCGACCGGGCCGAGCCGCGCGGCGCCGTCTTCGCCGCCGGCCGGCTCGACCGGCGCGGGCGCGGCGGGCGGGACGATCGGGTCGTGCATGCGGGAGGAGACGGTACAGTCACGCGGCATGCCGGCGAAGACCCTCCGCGCGCTCCTCTGTCTCCTGCTCGCCGGCCATCTCGCCGGTCTGCTCGCCCACTTCCACGCGTCGTACGCCTCTCCCGACGCGAGCGGGACCTTCGTGCAGGCGCGCCGGATCGCCGACGACGGGGCCCTGACGCTCGAGGCGGAGTCGCCGCTCCGCTACTTCGGCGTGCCGTGGCTCGAGACGGAGGACGGGCGGTTCGTGAGCCGCTATCCGCCCGGGCTCGCCGCCGCGCTCGCGGTCGTCCGGCGCGTCGCCGGCCCGACCGCGACGCTCCTCGTGAACCCGATCCTCGCGACGCTGACCGTCCTCCTCGTGTTCCTGATCGTCCGGCGGTTCGCGGGGGACGGGGGCGGACTGCTCGCGGCGCTCCTCCTCGCCGTCGTCCCGGTCGCCAACCGGCAGGCGCTCCACGCCGACAGCCACACCGCGGCGGCGTTCCTGCTGACCGCGGGCGTCCTCCTTCTGATGCGGTGGCGCGAGCGTCCGTCCGCGGCGCGGGCGGTCGCCGCCGGACTCGTCCTCGGCGTGCTGCCGACGGTGCGGTATGCGGAGGGGCTCGCCGCGGTCGGCATCGCCCTCTTCCTCCTGCTCGAGACCGGCCGCGGGCGCGCGCCGCGATCGCACCTCGTCGCCGCCGCCGCGGGCGCGCTCGTGCCGATCGTGCCGCTCCTCGTGGTGCACCATCGACTCCTCGGGTCGCCGTTTCGGACCGCGTACGACCTGACGCACGAGCAGACCGCGTTCGCGGCCGACGCGCTCCTCGAGCACGCCGCGCCGTACCTCGCGAGCTTCTCCCGCGAGGCGGTCGGACCGTGGCTCGCGATCGGCCTCCTCGGCGCGATCGGGCTCCTGTCCGTCCGCCGCGAGCGCTCCGTCGGCGCCCTCGTCCTCGGGGCGTGCGTCCCGCTCGGCGCGCTCTACCTCTCCTACTACTGGGGCGCGCCGGGCGAGCCGACGAACCGGTTCTTCGTCCCGCTCGTCCCGCTCCTGCTGCTCGGCGGGTTCGCTGCGCTGGCGCGCTTCGACGCCGCGACGACCGGCGCCGGCCGGACGATCGCCCGCGGCGTCCTGACCGTCGCGGTGCTCGTCCAGGCGGCGGTCTTCGCGGTCGAGAGCGAGCGCCGGCTCGCGCGAGAGGAGATCGGACTCGCGCGCGGCGCCTCCGTCGAGGCGTGGCTGGCCGAGCACGCGGAGGCCGATGACGTCGTGATCGCGAACCGCGCCGTCCAGGGCGCGCTCGAGCGCGAGGGGCGGTACCGCCTCGTCGACGACCGCCTCGTCCCCGGCGGCCCCCGCCGCGCGGTCGTGAAGACGCGGAACCCGAACCTCCGCTTCCTCCAGGATCGGACCGACGGCGCGAGCCCGAGCCCCCATCAACACGACAAGGCGGCGTCGCTCCGCCGCCGCTACGAGGGGAAGTCGGACCGCGAGCAGGCCGCCCTCGTCCTCGACGACCTCCGCGCCTGGGCCGACGGCCGCGCCGTCTGGTGGCTCGCCACGCGGGAGGAGATCGATCGCTTCATCGCCCTCGCCCCCGCGGGCACCCGCTTCGAGCCGGCGGGAGAGATCGATCTCCCGACCCCGGAGAGCCGCCTCCTCGACCTCGTCGACCCCGACTTCGACCCGACCGCGCGCCGCCTGCCGTACTGGGTGATCGAGCCGCCGCTCTCGGCGTGGCGGTGGGCGGAGTGAGTCCAGTTCGTGCGACGCGAACCGGCTTCCACGAGAAAGCGTCCGTGCCAGCCTATTTCGGGTATCCCGGCCTCCACTCGACGACCCCGTCGAGCTCGCGACACAGCTCGAGCGCGCCCATGCCGTAGGTCGACAGGAGAACGATCCGGACGCGGCGGCGAGCGACGAGCGAGCGGAAACGCGAGGAGCGTCGGAGTTCTTCGAGGACGTGTCTCCCCGCCTCGAGGTCCCGGACGGCGCGGGCTCGCGTCACGTTCGCCGGGGACCACGTCGATTCGACGCGGCACTCGAGGACGTCGGGCGGCGCGAGCCGGAAGCCGACACCGGCGAAGACGATCGCCTCGCCGGCCGCGAACCGATCGAGCGCCAGGTCGAAGCGCTCTCCCGAGAGTTCCAGAACCTCCATCTCGTCGTCCCCGAGTCGGCCGCCGATCGGCCCGCCTCCCCATCTCCTCGCGCAGCCGTGCGATGCGCACCCGTGCGACGCGCCCCGCCGACGCCGTCTACCCCATCCGCTCCATGATCCGCTCGGGGCGCTCCGG
>JAUIEL010000817.1 GCA_030428825.1 bacterium | reverse complement strand
TGGGTCAACGACCTGAAGGTCGACGTCGAGGACGGCAAGATCACGCGCTGGCGCGTGAACATGAAGGTCTCGTTCGTCCTGAAGGACTGACCCGACCGCGGTTCCGATCGGTTCCCGCCTCGAAGCCGCGGGGCGTCGGCGCGACCGCCGGCGCCCCGCCGCTTCGCACCCGGGGGCCGACCGGAGCCGACCGCGGCCGACCGGATACGATGGCCGCGTGGCCGAGCCCGACCCGCCCCCGTCGTCCGACCGCTCCGCGCGGGCGGAGGAGATCGTCGCGCGCTGCCTCGAGGGTGCTCCCGAGCGGTTCGACGCCGCGATCGACGACGCCTGCCGCGACCACGAGGACCTCGCACCGACGATCCGCGCCCTGGCGGCGGCGATCGCGTCGCTCGGCCTCTCGGGCGTCGCCGCCGACGGCGAACTCCCCGAGCGCCTCGGCGAGTTCGAGCTGAAGGAGCGGCTCGGCGACGGCGGCATGGGCGTCGTCTACCGGGCGGTCCAGACGTCGCTCGGCCGCGACGTGGCGCTGAAGCTGATCCGCCCCGAGCGACTCCTCTTCCCCGGCGCGCGCGAACGGTTCCGCCGCGAGGCCCGGGTCGTGGCGGCGCTCGAACACGAAGGGATCGTCCCGATCCACACCGTCGGCGAGGAGCGGGGCCTCCCGTACTTCGTCATGGAGCGGATCGAGGGGGCGACCGTCGCGGAGATCCTGCGCGGACTCGCCGATCGCGCCCCCGACTCGCTGACCGGCGCCGACCTCCGGGCCGCGGTCGAGGCCCGCGCCGGACGGCCGGCGGAGCCGACGGGCCACGACGTCTTCCGCGCGACGTGGTGCGACGCCGCCGCCGCGATCGCCGCCGCGGCCGCCCGCGCCCTCGCGCACGCGCACGCGCGCGGCGTCCTCCACCGCGACGTCAAACCGTCGAACCTCGCGGTCGACGTCCGCGGGCGCGCGCTGCTGTTCGACTTCGGCCTGCAGGCGACGGAGGGGGCGTCGCGCGTCACACGGACCGGCTCGACCCTCGGCACGCTCGCGTACATGGCGCCGGAGCAGCTCCGCGCGGCCGCCGAGGCGGACCCGCGCTCCGACGTCTACTCGCTCGGCGTCTCGCTCTACGAGATGCTGACGCTCCGACTCCCCCACCCGGCCGAGGACGCGGCCCGACTGCAGCGAGCGATCCTCGAGGACGTCCCGACCCGACCGCGAGCGCTCCACCCGGGCGTCCCGCGCGACCTCGAGACGGTCTGCCTCCGCGCGATCGACGCCGACCCGGCGCGCCGCTACCCCGACGCCGCCGCGTTCGCGGACGACCTCGAGAACGTCCTCGCCCGCCGCCCGATCGTCGCCCGGCGGCCGGGGCCGTTCGTCCGGCTGGTGCGGTTCGCCGAGCGGCAGCCGCGCCTCGCCGCGACGCTCGCGCTCCTCCTCGTCGTCCTCGCCGCGGCGCCGTCGCTCCTCCTCTGGCGGGAGACCCGTCACTCGGCGGCGCTCGCGGAGAGCGTCGAACGGGAGCGCCTCGCCCGCCGCCGCGCCGAACGGCTGACCGACCTGATCGTCGACACGTTCTCCGCCGCCGATCCGACCCGGCACGGCGGGCACGAGCCGACGGCGCGCGAGGCGCTCGACGAGGGGCTCGCCCGGGTCCTCGCGGACGTCGACGACCCGGCGCTCGAGGCGGAGCTCCTCGGCGCGGGAGGGAGGATCGTGCTCCGGCTCGGCGACGTGCCGCGGTCGATCGAGCTCCTCGAGCGGGGGCTCGCGGCGTCCCGCGCGGCGTTCGGCGAACGGCACGAGACGACGACGGCGATCCGCTCGCACCTGGCGTCCGCGCGGGCCGGGTCCGGCGACGCCGAGGCCGCGGTCCGGTTCGCCCGCGCGCTGGTGCGGGACCTCGACGCGTGGTCCGGTCCGACCGACCCTCGGACGGTCCAGGCGCGGTTCGTCCTGGTCCGCGCGCTCGTCCTCGGGTTCCGGACCGACGAGGCGATCGCCCAGCTCGACCGGGCGCTCGACGCGGCCGAGGCGACCGAACCGCCGCACGAACCGACCGTCGCCCGCGCCCGGCTCGAGCGGGGTCGGGTCCACCTGCTGTCGGGGCGGGCGGCGGAGGCGCTCCCGGACCTCGAGTGGGTCGACGCGCGCCAGCGACGCCTCCATCCCGAGCCGCATCCCGAGGGCGCGCTCTCCCGCCACGCGCTCGCGAGCGCGTACGCCGAGCTCGGTCGGATCGACCGCGCGATCGCCCTGCACGAGGAGGGGGTCGCGATCCAGGAGGCGCTGCATCCGGACGGGCACCCCGAGCTGGCGACCGCGCTGACGATGCTCGCGGACGTGCTCGGCGCGGTCGCGGGCGACGACACGCTCTCGCGGCGCCGGATCGACGTCGCCGAGCGCGCGCGGAGGATGCAGGAGGCGGTGGCGCCGGAGGACGGGCGGCTCCGGCGCGTGGTGCTGGTGTCGCTCGCCGAGGCGCTCGCCGGCCTCGACCCGGCGCGGGCCGCGGCGGCGTTCGAGGAGGCCGCGCCGTTGGCCGAGGGGCGGGCGGACCTCCTCGCCTACCTCGCCGGGAACGCGGCGCTCTGTCACGCCGCGGCCGGGGACGCCGCCGCCGCCCGGGACGCCGCCGACCGGGCGATCGACGCCGGCGCCGACGCGGCCGACCTGCGGAG
>JAUIEL010000816.1 GCA_030428825.1 bacterium | reverse complement strand
GGCAAGGCGAAGACGAAGAAGGTCACCGTGAAGCCGGGAAAGACGAAGAAGGTGACGCTCAAGTTGAAGAGCGACGGCCTGTACGGCGTCACGATCCGGAGCACGAAGGGGGTCGGCCCGCTCCAGATCCAGACCGGCCTCAAGCTCTCCAAGCCCGCCAAGCCGACCACGGTGACGCTCACGTCCAAGAGCCCGACCGCGATCGTGCGCGTCCTGCCGGGCGCGACGCTCTCGGGCGCGTTCCTGCCGAACGGGAAGTTCGCCGGCCCGCTCTCGCTGACCGTCCGGAACCCGGAGAACGTGGCGCTCGACACCGCGGCGTTCCAGCAGCCGGCGGGGAACGGCGGCCTCGCGCTCCAGGGGCTGCCGCTGCCGCTCGCGGGGACGTACTCGCTCCAGATCGGCGGCAACGGGTTCGGCTCGAAGAAGGCGAAGGTCGCGGTGACGCTCACGCCGACCCAGCCGCCCCTGGGATCGAGCGTGATCGCGCTCCCCTGACGCGGCCCGCCCCACCCGACCGGCCCGTTCCGCGGCGACGCGGGACGGGCCGGTCCTCGTTCGGTGCATGACTCTCGACGCCGCGCGGCTACGCTTCCCGGGTCATCCCCCTCGGCCCGGAGTTCCATGAACCAGAAGAAGCAGTCCCGGAAGCGGAAGAAGAGCTCCTCCTCGACCTCCCGATCGTCCTCGAAGGAGCTCCGCGGCATCTATTCGGGGCACCCGCGCGGGTTCGGCTTCCTCGTCCCGTCGGACGCCTCCGACGCCGACGCGGCCGACCGGTTCGTCCCGCCGGGCCACGAGGGGGACGCGATCGACGGCGACACGGTCCTCGCGCGCCCGGGGGAGAACAAGACGGCGCGGGTCGTCCGGGTCGTGTCGCGCGGCCGCGCGCTGCTGGCCGGGACGTACCTCGGGCAGGGCGCCTTCTCCCCCGACGCCCACCGGATCCCGAAGACGCTCGACGTCGACGGCGACGCGAGGAAGGGGGACAAGGTGCTGGTCGCCCCGACCAAGTCCGGCTTCCGCGTCCGCCGCGTCCTCGGGCGATCCGGCGCTCCGGACGTCGAGGACGAGGCGGTCCTCGCCGAGCTGGAGATCACCCCGAACGTCTCGAAGGCGGTCCTCGCCGAAACCGAGAAGCTCCGCGCCCCCGGGCGCGCCGACCTGCGGCAGCGGCTCGACCTGCGCGACACGACGACCGTCGTCACGATCGACCCGATCACCTCCCGCGACTTCGACGACGCGATCTCGCTCGAACGGCGCGGCCGGGAGTGGGAGCTCGGGGTGCATATCGCCGACGTCTCGCACTACGTCCGCCCGGGGACCGCCCTCGACGACGACGCCTACCGACGCGGCACCAGCGTCTACCTGCCGAACCGCGTCATCCCGATGCTCCCGGAGAAGCTGTCGAACGACCTCTGCTCGCTCCGCGAAGGCGTCGAACGCCTCGCGATGAGCGTCCTGATGCGGTTCGACGCGAAGGGGGAGCTGCTCGAGACGAAGTTCGCCGAGAGCGTCATCCGGTCCGACCGCCGCTTCTCGTACGAGCGGGCGTCGCGCGTGATGGACCGCTCGGCGCGGGAGCGGGGGCGGGTCGGCTCGCTCCTGCTCGACATGAAGAAGCTCGCCGCGCTCCTCCGCCGCGGCCGCCCGTCGCTCGACCTCCCGCGCTCGGAGGTCGAGTTCGTGTACGACGGCCGCGGAGACGTCGTCGACGTGCACGACATCGAGGCGGACGTGGCGCACGGCGTGATCGAGGAGTTCATGCTCGCCGCGAACCGCGAGGTCGCGCGGCTCATGCTGTCGCGGGAGATGCCGGCGCTGTTCCGTCACCACCCGCGGCCGGACGACCTCTCCGGCGTCTGGCGGACGCTGAAGGACCTCGAGATCACGAAGTCGTCGCGAGGGCGGCTCGACACCGCGATCCACCGCGCGGTCGAGAAGGGGTTCGGGCCGACCGTCACCTCGGCGATGCTCCGCTGCCTCCCGCGCGCGAGCTACACGACCCGCGACTCGTCCCACTACTCCCTCGGTTTCGACGCCTACACGCACTTCACCTCGCCGATCCGCCGCTACGCGGACCTGACCGTCCACCGCCAGCTCCGGGCGCTCCTGCGCGAGGAAGGCGGGCCGATCCGGATGCGCCCCGACGATCGCCTCCCCGACCCGGTCGAGGACGACGAGTTCGAGGAGGAGGGCGCCCACGTGACGGCGCGGGCGATCGCCGCCGACGGGGCCGAGAAGCGGATCCGCCGGCGGCGCGTGCTGGAGTTCCTGATGCGGCTCGGCGGCGTCCCGACCGACGGCCAGGTCACCGGCGTGGTCGAGAAGGGACTGATGATCGAGCTGACCGAGTACGGGACGTACGGATTCCTCCCGACCGAGCAGCTCCCGGGCGGGCCGTACCGACTGGACGGCGCGTCGCTGAAGGGCGGGAGGAACTCGTACCGACTCGGAGAGACCCTGACGGTGAGGATCCACCGGCTCGACCCGGCGTCGGGGCAGCTCGACCTCGCCCTCGCCGACGGCTGATCACCCCTCCTCCTTCCCCATCCGACGGCGCACCTCCGCGAGGTACGCCGGCAGGTCCTTCCCCGCCTCGTCCTCGAACGGCTCGCCGGGCTCGACCGCGCGCATCCGGTCGGGGCGAAACGTCCGGAAGTCGCGGCGGAGC
>JAUIEL010000815.1 GCA_030428825.1 bacterium | reverse complement strand
TCAGGCGGTCGTTCCGGCCGTCGTCGCGGACCGACTCGAGCTGCGCGAAGTCGACGCGCGCGGCCGGCTCGCGCCGGATCTCCGAGTCGTCCTCGGCCGCGATGTACGCCCCCTCGTCCGGCGGTTTTTCCGACTCGACGAGCATCACGAACCGGAAGTAGAGGTAGCCGCCGAGGAAGACGACCATCAGCGCGAGGAGGAACGCGAGCCGGAGCTTGTCGGACCCGCCGCCGCCGGTCGGCATCCCGAGCGGGCGGCGGCCGGAGGGGAGTTTGGGAGGTTTCACCGGCGGGTCATCCTTTCGTGCGCTCCGTCCTCGTCGTCGGTCTCAACGGTCGGGACGCCGCTCGGTTCGATTCCGAGCCGCCCGCACGAGCCCCGCGAAGAGCGCCCCGTGGCGCGCGTCGCCGACGTGCTCCTCGGGGTGCCACTGGACGCCGACGACGAACTCCCCGTCGTCCGACTCGATCGCCTCGATCACGCCGTCCTCCGCGCGCGCGGTCGCCGCCACGCCGCGGCCGAGCGCGTCGACCGCCTGGTGGTGGCGCGAGTTCGTGTCGAGCCGCCCGGCGCCGAGGAGCGCGCCGACGCGGCTGCGCCCCTCGACCTCGACCGCGTGCGACGTCTCGTCGGTCTCCTGGGCGTCGTGGATCGGATGGAGGCGCGGGTAGGCGCCTCCCCGGAGGTCGGCGAGGTGCTGGTGGAGGGTGCCCCCGAGCACGACGTTCAGGAGCTGCATCCCGCCGCAGACGCCGAGGACGGGGAGGCCGCGCCGGAGCGCGGCGGCGGCGAGGGCGAGGTCGCTCCGGTCGCGCTCCGGGTCGAGAAGGACGGTCCTCGGGTGGGGAGGCTGGCCGTACGCCGCCGGGTCGATGTCGTCCCCGCCGGAGAGGACGAGCCCGTCGATCGCGTCGAGCGCCGCGTCGATCGCCGAGCCGTCGACGCCGCCCGCCCGCGTGAACGGCGGGAGGAGGACCGGCACGCCGCCGGCGACGGAGATCGCGGCGACGAAGTCCGGGCTGAGAGCGAGGAGCCGGCCGTCGTTCTGGCGACGGAGGCCGGGCTTCACGTTGCAATTGACGCCGATCCGGGGACGCATCCCACCATAGTTACCTTCGGGCCCTCGCCGGTGCCAGCCTCGCGCCGTTGCGGAGGGGCGGTCGGGGCGTACCATTCCCCGCATGACCGAGGAACGGATCGTCGATCTCGCCGGGCTCCGGGCCCTGCTCGGACGGCTCACGAACTACGAGCGGATGCCCGACTTCCACGCCGGCCGGGTCCGCGTCGACCTGGAGCGGATGCGGGAGCTCGTCCGCCGCCTCGGGCACCCCGAGCGCGCGGCGCCGGTCCTCCACGTCACCGGCACGAAGGGGAAGGGGTCGACGGCGACGCTCGCCGCCCGGCTGCTCACGGCGCACGGGCTGGTGACCGGCCTCCACACCTCCCCGCACCTCGAGCGGATGGAGGAGCGGGTCCGCGTCGACCTGGAGCCGATCGACGGTCCGGCGATGATCGAGGCGACGAACCGGATCCTCGACGCGGTCCCGTCCGCCACGCCGGCGGAGTTCCCGACCTTCTTCGAGTGGGTCACGCTCGTCGCGTTCCTCCACTTCCGCGAGCGACGCGTCGACGTGGCGGTCCACGAGGTCGGCCTCGGCGGCCGTCTCGACGCGACGAACGTCGTCCTCCCGACGGCGACGGTGGTGACCCAGGTCGACCTCGAGCACACCCGCGTGCTCGGCGGCACGATCGAGGCGATCGCGGCGGAGAAGGCGGGGATCGTGAAGCCCGGGGCGCCGCTCTTCACCGCCGTCCCGATCGGGCACCCCGCCGAGCCGGTCCTGATCCACGCCGCGGCCGAGGCGGGGGTGGAGACGATCCGGCTCGGACGCGAGCTCGACGCGCGCGTCGTCGAGGTGACCGGCGACGGGATGACGGTCGAGGTCCGGCTCGGAGAGCGCTCGTTCGGCCCGCTCCGGACGTCGCTCCTCGGGGCGCACCAGGCGGAGAACCTCGCCCTCGCGCTGGCGGCGAGCGAGACGCTGCTCGAGAAGCTCGGCCGCGCGCTCGATCCGGACACGGTGGCGCGCGCGCTCGAGGGGTTCGTGCTGCCGGGGCGGCTGGAGCTCCTCGCCCGCTCCCCGACGGTCCTCGTCGACGGGGCGCACACGGCGGCGTCGCTCCGGGGCGCCCTCGAGGCGGCGCGATCGACCCACGCGCCCGCACGGGTCGTCCTGGTCCTGGCGATGGCCGGCGACAAGGACCTCGACGCGGCGGCGGAGGCGGCGGCGGCGGCGGATCGGGTGGTCGTCACCCGGTACGACCACCCGCGCGCGGCGCCCCCCGACGAGCTCGCGGCGCGCGTCGAGGCGGCCGGCGGGACGGTCGAAACGGTCCCGGACCTCCAAAAAGCCTGTTCCCGGGCGCTCGATCTGGCCGAAAGAGAAGGACTGGTGCTGGTCGCCGGCTCGCTCTACCTGATCGGGCCGGCGCGGCGCGCGATCGCAGGACCGCTCGGAGATCGGCCGTGGAGTACGTCAAGGACCTCTTCCTGACCGAGTCGTTCCTCGTCAAGGGGCACGTCAAGACCGGCGGGCGGCGGCTCTCCAACTGGCTGAACAACCAGAGCCTGCCGTTCCTCGAGGTGCCCGACGCGACGCTGCTCGGGGTCCAGCAGGGGG
>JAUIEL010000057.1 GCA_030428825.1 bacterium | reverse complement strand
CACCCGGCGTCGATCGACGATGCGAGACCGTCGAGGGCTGGCGTCCCGCCGACGCGCGAACGGCGCGTCGAGCCAACCGGCGGGGCCCGGAGCGGAGGTCGCTCCTCACCCCGGTTGTGGGACCGGGTCAACCGGAGGGATTCTAGCGAGATGCGTGCGAAAATACGAGGGGCGGCAAGCACCGCCGCCCAAAGCACGCGGAGAAGATCGCCCGAAGTCGCTTATTTGGATCTCATTCGACCCCGGAGCGACTCACGGGCGGGAAATCCCTACCAACTGTTCATCGGACTATTCTGCGGGTTTCTTGAGATGATGATCCAGGAAGGATGCGACCTCGTCGAGGGCTGCCTCCCGGTTCTGCTCCGGGGTCCGGCCGCTCGACTTCCTCGGTCGGAGGTCGTGGTCGCCGTCCTCGATCCACGCGACGCGGACGGCGGGTGAGAGGCCGTACCCCGCGACCTCGTCCGGGACGCCGAATGGATCGCGCGTCCCCTGCACGATCAACGTCGGGGTGACGATCCCCTCCAGATGGGCGGTCCGGAGCCGCTCGGGCTTCCCCGGCGGGTGGAACGGGTAGCCGAGGCAGACGAGTCCACGGGAACCGAGTTCGTCGGCGACCAGGCTCGCCATCCTCCCTCCCATCGACTTCCCCCCGATCGCGAGCCGGCGGCGGCGCGACAGGGCCCGGTGAACCCGGCGCCACGTCTCGAGGAGGACCTCCGTCCGGTCCGGGCCGCGCCGCTTCCCGTCGACGCGGCGCCGGGCCATGTACGGGAACTCGAAGCGCACCACCCGGATGCCCCGCTCGCCGAGCCCCTCCGCGACCGCGTCCATGAACGGCGTCTCCATCCCGGCGCCCGCACCGTGGGCGAGGACGAGCGTCGTCCTCGCCCGCGACGGGCCGGTCTCCAGCAGTTCGGGAGCGTCGCTCATGTCTCGGTGCGGATCTCGCAGAAGGAAGTCGAGGGTCGGATCAGGGAATGTCGAACGAGATGCCCTGGGTCAGCGAGGCCCCCGGCGGAGACGCGGGATCGAGAATGAACGCCTGCATCGTCACCGTACCGGACGGAGATCCGACCGGGATCGTACTACTGAGGATCACCGATCCATTCCCGGCCCCCGCGCCGCCCAGCGGAAGGGAGAGGATCAACGCGACCGGCGCGATCAGGAGATCGCACCCCCCGCCGAGCGGGGTCGTGACCGCCGAAGTGCCGAGCATCAGTCCGGCCACGGAGCCGCCGAGCCCGCCGCCGATCTCGAGCGTCACCGCCTGGCCGGGCACCGTGCAACCGGTGAGCGAGAGCGTCGGGACGATCCCTCCGCTCCCGGGGCAGCCGCTCCCGTACGAGACCGGCGCGGCCAGGCACTCGAAGTGGATCCGGGCCATGCCGGCGTCCCCGCCGGGCGCGTCGTGCCCCGGCGCGCCGATCGCGACGTCGTCGAGTCCGTCCCCGTTCGCGTCGAAGCCGCCGGCCACCGAGCGGCCGAACCGGTCCCCCGCCGCCGCGCCCTCGTACGTCCGGAGCGCGGCCCCGGTCGCGCCCGAGAAGACCGTCGCGCTCCCCTGGTCGACGCCGGCGCCGTCGGCGAACTGCGCGCCGACGATCACGTCCGGGACCCCGTCGGCGTCGCGGTCGCCGGCGCCCCCCACGTCGGTCCCGAACTCGTCCCCCGCCGCCGCTCCGTGCAGGAGGTGGAGCGTCGCCGCGTTCAGCCCCGACACCACCCACGCGGCGCCGGCGTCGACCCCGTTCGGGCCGTCGGTCCCCTTCGCGCCGAGCACGACGTCGGCGAACCCGTCGCCGTCGACGTCCCCCGCCGCGTCGACCGCCAGGCCGAGCTGGTCACCCGCGGCGAGGCCGGGGACGACGAGATGGGAGAAGCCGGTCTGCCCCGAGAAGAGGAACGCGGCGCCCGCGTCGGCGCCGCCGAGGTCCGACGCCCAGGCGCCGACGACCACGTCGACGAACCCGTCCCCGTCGACGTCGCCGGGCCCCGCGACGTCGACGCCGAAGTTGTCCCCGGCGCCGGAGCCCTGGAAGGTGAAGAGCGGCGTGAACGTCGCCCCCGAGATGACCGTCGCCGCGCCGGAGTTCTGGCCGGCGACGCCGTCCGCCGCCCACGCCCCCACGAGGAGGTCGGGCACGCCGTCCTGGTCGACGTCGCCGGCCGGAGCGACCGACTGACCGAACTGGTCCTCCTGGTTCGTCCCGGAGATCGACGCGAGGAGCGCGCCGGTCGCGCCGTCGAACACGTCGACCGCGCCGGCGTCCGGCCCGTTGGTGTCGGCGAAGAACGCGCCGACCGCGACCTCGGCGCGTCCGTCCCCGTTCAGGTCGGAGACGCCGGCGACCGAGCGCCCGAACAGGTCGAGGAAGCCGACGCCGCCGAGCGAGTGGATCGTGGAACCGTCGAGGCCGGAGACGACGCGGGCCCGGCCGGAGTTGATCAGGCCGCCGACGTCGCCGAACGGGGCGCCGATCACGACGTCCTCGAACCCGTCGCCGTTCACGTCGCCGGCGGCGGCGATCGATGATCCGAGGTTGTCGCCGGCGGCGCCGCCGAGGACGGTGTGGACGGCCTGAGCGGGCGCGGGCCCGGCGAGAACGAGCAGGGAGAGCAGGGCGGACGACACGGGGAGTCCCGGGTGACGCATGGATCGGCCTCGAGGAATCGGGAGAGGGGGGAGAACGAACGACCCCTCGATCGTACTCGACGGCGCGGCGGCGCGTACGATCGCCGTCCATGCGCCCGCCTCCCGACCGCGCCTTCGACGTCACCCCGAAGGAGGCCGTCCTCCTCCAACGCGAACTCGCCGGACGGGTCGAGACCCGGGATCGCCTGAGCCCGCCCCGCACGGTCGCCGGCGCCGACATCGCCCTCTCGCGCCGCGCCGGCCGCGGGTACGCCGGCGTCGTCACCTACGCCCTCGACGGCCTCGAGGAGCTCGAGCGGGCCTCGGCGACCGGACCGCTCACCTTCCCGTACGTGCCCGGGCTCCTGAGCTTCCGCGAGGGCCCCCTCCTCGTCCGCGCGATCGAGCGCCTCCGGCGCCGCCCGGACGTGCTGCTGTTCGACGGCCAGGGGCTCGCCCACCCCCGCCGCTTCGGTCTGGCCTGCCACCTCGGCGTGCTCCTCGACGTCCCGGCGATCGGCGTCGCGAAGTCGCGGCTCCACGGCGAGCACCGCGCCCCCGGCCTCCGGCGCGGCGACCGCGTCCCGCTCGTCGACGGGGACGAGACGATCGGCGCCGTCCTCCGGACCCGGGACGGGGTGAGGCCGCTGTTCGTCTCGGTCGGGCACCGGGTCTCCCTCGAGATCGCGATCGACCTCGTCCTCGCGTGCCACGACGGCACCCGGGTGCCGAAGCCGACGCGGGAGGCGGACCGCTTCGTCGCCGCCCTGAAGCGAGCGGACGGCGACGCCTGATACGATCCGACCGTGCCTCCGGACCGTGATCGTCTCGAAGAGCTGTTCCACGCCGCGCTCGACCTCCCGCCGGCCGAGCGGGAGGCGTTCGTCGAGCGGGAGTCCGGCGGGGACGCCGGGCTCGCGGCCGAGCTCGCGTCGCTCCTCGCCGCGGCCGACGACGCCGAGACCGACGCCCCGGGGTTCCTGGAGACCCCGGCGCACCAGGGGTTCGACGAGCTCGATCCTTCGCTCGAGGGGAAGCGGTTCGGCCGGTATCGAATCGTCCGCCGGATCGCGTCCGGCGGGATGGGGTCGGTGTTCGAGGCGGAGCAGGACGAGCCGCGCCGCACCGTCGCGTTGAAGGTCCTGCGCGCCGCCTCGCTCGACGAGCGCGCCCTCGAGCGGTTCCGCGTCGAGGCCGACGTCCTCGGTCGCCTCCGCCACCCGAACGTCGCCCAGGTGTTCGAGGCCGGCGTGTCGCGGGTCGATCGGGCCGCGCCGTGGATCGCGATGGAGTACGTCTCCGGCGCCCGCGACCTCCTCGAGTACGCCCGCGCCGCCGACCTCGGCTTCGAGCGCCGGCTCGAGCTGTTCCTCGCGGTCTGCGCCGCGGTGCACCACGGCCACCAGAAGGGCGTGATCCACCGCGACCTGAAGCCCTCGAACGTCCTCGTCGACGACGAGGGGCGCGTGCGGGTGATCGACTTCGGCGTCGCCCGCGTGGTCGACGAGGAGCGGCACGCGATGCTGACCGGTCACGGCGAGCTGGTCGGCACGCTCCAGTACATGTCGCCGGAGCAGTGCGCCGGCGACCCGGACCTCGTCGACGTCCGGACCGACGTCCACGCGCTCGGGCTGCTGCTGTACGAGCTCCTCTGCGGCCGCCGCCCGTACGAGGTCGCCGGCCTGCCGCTGACCGAGGCGGTCCAGGCCGTCGTCCAGCGAGAGCCGACCCGCCCCACCCGCGCCAACCCCGACCTGCCGCGCGACCTCGAGGCGGTGATCCGCAAGGCGCTCGAGAAGGACCCCGACCGGCGGTACGCGTCGGTCGCGGGGCTCTCCGACGACCTGCGCCGGTTCCTCCGCCGCGAGCCGGTCGAGGCGAGTCCGCCCGGGCCGCTCCACGCGCTCCTCCTGTTCGCCCGCCGGCGCCCCGCGGTCGTCTTCGGCGCCGTCGTCCTCGCGGTGTCGGCGGCGGTGTCGGCCGGGTTCGCCGCCTCGGCCCGTCGCGCCCGGGACCGGGCCGAGGCGGACGCCAACATGCGCGGCCAGATGCTCGAGCTCGTGCTCGACCTGTTCGAGCGGGCCCGACCGAACGTCGCCCAGGGGGAGGAGCCGAAGGTCGCCGACCTGTTCGACGGCGTCCTGGAACGGATCGACGAGCGCCTCGCCGGCCAGACGCGAGCGCAGCTCCAGCTCCTCGCGACGATCGCCAAGCTGCAGCAGGAGCAGTACCGGCACGCGGCGTCGCTCCCGCTGCTCGACCGCGCCCTCGAGCTGCAGCGCGAGCACCGCGCGCTCCGCGAGTCGGAGGACGCGTACCTCCTCCGGCTCCGGGCGCGGGCCAAGCTGGAGACCGGCGACCTCGACGGCGCCCTGGCGGACATCCGGGAGGCGATGGCCACGTTCCGACGCACCCTCCCCGCCGACGACCCGCGGCGGTTCCAGTACGCGATCGATCACGCCAACATCCGCTCGCAGCGGGGCGAGCTCGACGAGGCGGAACGGCTGCTGACGGAGGTCGCGGACGACGCGTCGGTCGAGCGGATCGACGCCGCGCTGGCGCTCGCGAACCTCGGCGTGGTGCACTACAAGCGCGGCGACTTCGCGCGCGCCGAGTCGGTGCTGCGCACGGCGACCGGACACCTGCGGAGACAGGACGGGGGCGCGACGGTCGAACTGTCGCGCACCCTCAACGTGCTCGCACTGACGCTGAAGATGCAGGGGCGGCTGGACGAGGCGCGCCCGATCTACGAGGAGTCGCTCGAGGCGTACGCCCGGCTCGTCCCGGACGACCATCGCACGCTCGCGACGTTCGAGCTGAACCTCGCCGCGCTGCTGCAGGCGGCGGACGACGTCGACGCGGCCTCCGCGCATCTCGACCGCTCCTCGGAGCACGTGGCGGCGGCGGACGACGCCGTCCTCTCCCTGGAGGTCCGGCGCCAGCAGATCGCGGTGGCGCGGAAGCGCGACCTCCCGTCGGAGGCGGTCCGCCGGGCGAGGGAGGCGATCGCCACGGTCGAGGCGACGCCCGCCATCCCGCCCGTCGCGGCGGCCGAGTTCCACGTCCACCTCGGGGAGGCGCTCCTCGCCGCCGGCGACGCGGCGGAGGGGACGGCGGCGCTCGAGCGCGCGGTCGCGATGGGCGAGGACCGCCCCGATCTCCGGCCCGTCGTCGAGCGGGCGCGGGCGCTCCTCGAGTTCGCGCGATCGCGCGGGGACGACGAGGACGCGGACGGCGACGGCGGGGACGATTGAGCCCCGCCGGCCGCCCGCCGCGCGCCGCTCAGGGGATCGAGACCTCGAGGCGGTCGGTGGTCCGCCACGGCTCCGGCTGCGGGCCCATCCACGCGGCCTGGAGGTGGAACGTCGTCCCGGAGAAGAGCGAGTCGTTCGGGACGGTGACCGAGAAGTCGAGCCACCCCTCCGGGTGACCGTAGTTCGGCGCCTGGGCGACGACCGCCCCGACCCAGTCCGGGCTCACGAGGAGGGTCCCGCCGCCGGCGATCGGGACGGAGGCGGGGGACGCTCCGATCACGAGGAAGCCGGTCCCGCCGACCGGCACCCCGCGCGCGTGGAACGTGAGCGCCGCGCCGAGGGCCGGGCAGCCGATCCCCTCCAGCGTCGGGGCCGCCGCGACGCCGAGCGCGCTCCCCTGACCGGCGTGGCGCATCGTGGTGAGGTCGACGACGTAGATCGCCGCGCTGCCGTCGGTGAACGTGACGCTCGTCGCCAGCCGGTTCTCGTCGAGCGAGTCCTCGTCGATGCGGACGAACGAGACGGTCTTGCCGTCGAGCAGGTCGCCGGGGCCGATCACCCGTTCGATCGTCCCGCAGACGTTGGTGAAGATCCCCGCGAGCAGGCTCCCCTCGACCGCCGCCTGGTGCCCCTCGAACACGATCCGGTCGTTCGAGATCGCGTAGTCGTAGAACTCCACGAAGTTCCCGGTCCCGCCGGGGATCGCCATCGTCGAGTCGACGACGGTCGAGAGCGCGCCGTTCACGAACGCATGCAGGCCGCGGACGCCGTTCGACTCGATGCCGTAGAAGAGCGTGTCGTCCTCGTCGACGACCGGTCCGTAGACGAGCGTGAACGTCTGGCCGGACGGCGCGGGATCTCCGCTCCCGATCATCCGGGTGATCGCGCCGGACCCGACGCCGTCCTGGTCGAACACGGCGGTCTGCCCCGACAGGCTCGACGCGAAGGCGACGCGGTCGTGCCGAACGCCGGGCGAGCTGAACGTGAAGTACGTCGCGCCGCCGCTCCCCGGGGCGACCATGTTCGAGTCGGCGACCACGGTGACCGGACCGCCGGTCGCGGCGACGGCGTACAGTCCCCGGTGTCCGTTCGGTCCCGACCCGTTCACGACGATCTCGCCGCGGCCGAACGAGAAGTCCTGTCCGGCGAGCTGCGAGAACTGCGTGAACGTCCCGGGGATGAACTGGCTCTTGTCGAGCACGTTGGCGACCGTGCCGCCCGCGTTCGACAGGATCGCGGTGCGGATCACGGCCCCCGCGAACGACGAGCCGTGGACCGCCACGTCGTCGCCGTCGACGGCCAGCCGGATGAGGAACTCGAGCGGCACGCCGTGCCCGGGCATCGGGTCGCCGGTCGCGATCACCTTCTGGAAGCTCCCCGAGGCGTTCGAGTAGACGGTCTCCACGAACGCCCCGCCCGGCTCCTGGTGGCTGGCGAGGAACGCGATGTGATCGCCGTCGAGGCCCGGCGGCTCGGAGAAGGTGAGGATCGGAGCGGTCGTCCCGGGGGCCGGGTCGCCGGTGCCGATGATGCGAGTGAACGTCTGCGCGTCGGCCGGGACGGCGGCCGCGGCGAGGGCGAGCGTGACGACGGAGAGGATCGGGCGCATGGTGTCTCCCGTGCGGGGTCTTTCGGAATCGGTTCGGTCTCTCCTCCGATGGCGCGGACCGGGGTCGCCGGGGGACACGGATTCCATGCGGCTCGGCCGGGGGTACGATGGCGGCATGACGCGCGACGACGGCTTCTCGGCGGAGGCGCTCTTCCCGCTCGTCTACGACGAGCTGCGGGGGCTGGCCGAGCGGCGGCTCCAGTCGGAGCGCGCCGACCACACGCTCCAGCCGACGGCCCTCGTCCACGAGGCGTGGCTCCGTCTCCGGGCCGACCGCGACCAGCGATTCGACGACCGGACCCGCTTCCTCCGCGCCGCCGCCTCCGCGATGCGCCGCATCCTGATCGACCACGCCCGCCGGAAGCTCGCGGACAAGCGCGGCGGCGGCGTGCGCGAGGAGACGCTGGACGGCGTCGCCCCGGCCGACCGTCCGGCCGAGGTGCTCGCGATCGGGGAGGCGCTCGAGCGGCTGGCGGAGGAGGACGCGCGGAAGGCGACGCTCGTCGAGCTCCGCTTCTTCGGAGGGCTCGACCACGAGGAGATCGCCCGGGCGCTCGGCGTCTCCGAGCGGACCGTCAAGCGGGACTGGGCGTTCGCGAAGGCGTGGCTCTTCCGCGAGGTCTCCCGCGGGGACGACGGTCAGGCGTAGAGCTCGACGAACCGCTTCATCAGGCCGGCGACGTGCGGGCCGGGGCGCAGGCTCTCGAGGAACCGGCGCCGCTCCTCCTCCGAATCGAGGTACGCGTCGCCGTAGACGTCGACCCGCTGCCGCATCGCGTGCTCGTCCATCTCGCCGTGGAACTGGGTCCCGATCACCGGGAGGCCGTCGACGCGCAGGACCTGGACCGAACAGCGCTCGGAGGTCGCGAGCACCGAGCAGCCGGGGGGGACCACGTCGACGCGGTCGTGGTGGCCGAGCTGGGCCGCGAACGTCCGCGGGACCCCGGCGAACAACGGGTCGGAGACCCCCGCCTCGGTCAGCGTCACGTCGAACGTCCCGATCTCCCCCCGCTCGGGGTCGGTCACGACGCGACCGCCGAGGGCCCGCCCGAGGAGCTGATGGCCGTAGCACGACCCGAAGAACGGACGCCCGTCGTCGACGACCGACCGGACGAAGTCGATCAGGGGGGCCACGAACGGGTCGTCGGCGGTCGCGGAGTGGGCCCCGGCGCCGCCCAGGACCACCACGTCGTACCCGCGGCCGACCTCGGCCCGGAGATCGGGCCGCTTCACCACGCTCCAGGTGTCGATCGAGTCGACGGGACGCGACAGGCGCTCCGCCACGCATTCGAGCTCGTGGCGCTCGGCGCCGGCGTGGTCGCGAACCTGGACGAGGAGGACGGACGGGAGGGTGGCCATGCCGCCATCTTGCGGGCGGCGGCCGCCGAAGCAACAATGGGCCGGTCCGGGGCCCTCCCGCGCGTGGCGGGGGGCTTCGAGGGAAGCGGGTGAGAATCCCGCACGGTCGCGCCACTGTGAGCGGCGAGCGCGCACCTCCGAACGCCACTGGGGGCGAGACCCCTGGGAAGGCGAGGAGCGCGCCGAGACCCGCGAGTCAGGAGACCTGCCCCGGATCCGGCCCGCGCGCCGTTCGACGGCGTCCGGGTCCGGGGTGGCCGGCGCGCGGAGCCGCGGCCGCCCCGTCGACTCGCTCCCGGAATCCCCATGGCCCCTCTTCGCGTCTCGATCGCGCTCCTCTGCGTGGCGGCCGCCGCCGGTCGCGTCTCGGCCGCCGTCGACGTCCCCGACGGGTTCGCCGTCACGTCCTTCTCCGTCGCTCCCGCCGGCGCGCTCGTCGGCGCCCTCGACCGGCTCCCGAACGGGCGCCTCGCGCTGTTCGACGGGGTCGAGCTGGCCGAGATCGACCCGCTGACCGGCTCGAAGGTCCACTCCCTCCACACCCCCGCGAGCACCGTGTTCGCGAGCTTCGTCCGGACCGACCCGACCGGGACGTACGCGCTGTTCGGCGAGACGTCGAACCACGAGATCTGGCGCGTCCCGCTCGCCGGCGGCGCGGCGACGCTCGTCGCGACGATCCCGTACAACTACGCGTGCTGGTTCCGCGCCCCCGGCCGGGCGGTGATCGCGCACGGCGACGCGTCGTTCCAGTCGACCCGGATCGTCGAGCTCGACGTCGCCACCGGGGCGACCGACGTGATCGCGGACGTCCCCGGACCGTCCGGCCCGGTGGCGTTCGACGCCGACGGGAACCTCTACTACGGCACGAACGACCCGAGCTTCCCCGCGCCGCCGCACCAGCAGACGGTGCTGCGGTTCGCCGCCGACGCCGTCCTCTCGGCGCTCGGACCGGGCAGCCTGACCGACACGCAGGCGACCGTCTTCGCGACCGGGTTCACCGCGATCTCCTCGTTCGCGTTCGACGGGGAGGGCGACCTGTTGGTCGGCGACTCGATCGACGGCGTGGTGACGGAGTTCGGACCGGACGGCGCGCCGAAGGGGGCGCTCGCGGTCGAGTCGCACGGGTCGTTCCCGAGCGTCGGACCGCTCGCGTTCGTCCCGGGGAACGCGACGGACGCTCAGTTCGCCCCGTTCCAGTCGGAGGACGCGGGCGCGCTCTACGCGCTCTCGACCGACTTCCTGACCTTCAACGACCTGAACCGGATCGCGCCCCGCCGCGCCGTCGCGTCGGCGTCGCCGCCCGGCCCGGTCCCGGCCGGACCGTTCACGTTCGGGATCGAGCACGCCCCGGACGACGGGTTCGGCCTGCTGTTCGTCGCGCTGGCCCCCCTGCCGGCCGAGCTGCCGGTCACGCACGCCGGCACGACGTTCCCGATCGGCTTCGACCCGGCGACCCTGCTCGGGAGCGCGCCGATCCTGCTCGACCGGGGCGGCGCGCTCTCGATCGCCGCGAACCACCCGGGCGGACCGCTGACGCTCGTCGCCCAGGCGGCGCTGTTCGATCCCGGGCTCGGGCCGGTCGGCACGACGACCCCGCTCGTCCTCACGTTCCGGTGACCGGACCGTTCGGGGCCGGCGCTCCCGACCCGGGGGCTGCCGTCCCGGCGAGGAACTTGTAGGCTCGGCGGACGCCGCCCGGCCCGCAGGTCCCCGATGCATCCGACCCCGCTCCTCCTCCTCGTCGCGCTCGTGATCGGTTCGTCCGCGTCCCCGGCCGAGGAGGCCGACGACCTGCTCGCGAAGGCCGAGGCCGCGGGCGCGGCGGGCCGGTACGGGAAGGCGGACTCGCTCTACCGGAAGATCGTGGAGGAGGCGCCGGGGACGGAGGCGGCGAGGATCGCCGAGGAGCGCCTCGCCCCGAACGCGTGGCTCCGGACCGTCGACCTCGAGATCAACGGCGACTCCGACAACCGGATCGACATCTTCGTCCTCGGTGACGGGTACACGCGGGAGCCGAAGTTCCAGAAGCTGTTCGACCAGGGCGCGCGGGAGACGCTGAAGTACTTCGAGCAGGCGCCGGTCTTCCGGCGGTACCGGAAGTTCATGAACTTCCACGCGATGAACATCGCCTCGCACGAGGACGGCGTCGACGCGCGCGGGAAGGACCACGACACCGCGCTCGGGGCGTACGAGAGCGGCGCCTCGCAGGGGCAGGTCGCCGTTCGCCACCAGGACGTGGCGCGCTGGCTGCGGCTCGACCCGCGCGCGGAGGGGTACGCGATCTGCCTCGTGCGTCTCGGCACGCTCGGCACGGGCGGCGGCGGCATCGCGGTGATCGGCGGCGTCCCGAGCAACACGGTCATCCACGAATGGGGGCACGCGTTCGCGAACCTCCTCGACGAGTACACCAGCGACGTCGGGTACACCGGCCCCGCCCCCCGCGGCATCAACGTGTCGAACACCGACGACCCGGAGCTCGCGCCGTGGAAGCACTGGCTCGACGCGCGACAGAAGGGGGTCGGGATGTTCCCGGGGGCCGCCGGTCGCTCGAAGGGGGCGTGGCGCGCCACCGCGACCGGCTGCGCGATGAACCGCGGCCCGAGCTACTGCCTCGTCTGCCGCGAGGCGGTGACGGCGTCGATCTGGGAGCAGGTGAACCCGATCGACGAGGCGACCCCGCACGAGGACCCGCTCTTCGTCGAGCCGGACGAGGAGCTCGTGATCGAACTCCGCCCGATGGAGGTCGTCGGCTCCCCGTCGCTCAAGGTCGGGGTCACGATCGAGGAGATCCAGGGCTCGTTCGAGGCGGCCGGCGCGGTCGACGACGCGCTCGGCTCGTTCCTCGACGGCGGGACCGGCGCGGACGCCTGGGACGCGTTCGGCGGCGGCGACACCGGCGCGGACGCGTGGGCCGGCGGCGGGCTCGACGGAGGCGAGTGGGTCTCCTGGAGCCGCCCGTCGCGCGCGGGGAAGAAGGCGGACCCGCCGCTCGAGGGGCGGACCGTCCGGTTCGAGAAGCGCCGGGACGACGAGCGCCGGACCGTCTATCGCGTCAAGCTCCGCGCGCGCGAGCTCGACCCGGGGAACCACCTCCTCCACGCGCGCGTGGTCGACCCGACCGACTGGGTCCTGAAGCCCGAGTGGAAGGCGCTCCTCTCCGAGCGCCGGACCTGGAAGATCGTCGTCAAGTAGGCGAGCGGCCCGGCGACGCCGCTCAACGCCGCACGGCGTCCTCGACCCACGTCGCGATCCACTCCCCGCGCTCCTCCACCTCCTCGAGCAGGTCCTCGTGCGTCCCGAGGACGCGGAGCCGCTTCGGCGAACCGAGCCGCCCGTGCAGGACGTCCCCCGTCCAGTGCGGGACGACCTCGTCGAACCGGGCGTGGATCATCAGGACCGGCTTCCCGGCCAGGAACCGCGCGGTGTGGAACGGGTCGAGACGCGACTCCGCGAGGTAGACGTCGCCGAAGAACTCCCGCTGCGGCGGCGTCAGGGAGCCGACCTCGAGCTCGACCCCGTCCGTCTCGAGCGACCCCGCCGCGACGACCTCGAACAGCGAGGCCCCGCCGCCGATCAGCACCGCCGCGTCGAAGCCCCCGCCGAGCCGCGCCGCGACCGCCGGGACGACGCACGCGCCGAGGCCGACCCCGGCCAGGACCAGCGGCCGGATTGGCGCCCGCGGCTCCTCGACGTCGATCCGGTCGAGCTCGGCGACCACCGCGCGCGCCACGGACGCCAGCCGTGCGTCGACCGCGCGGGCCAGCTCGCCGGCGACGTCGTCGACCTCCTCGGGACGCGCGACGGCCAGCCGGCGCGGCGGATCGACCAGCCGATCGATCCGCATCCGGAGGATCCGGAACCCGTCCGAGGAGAACCGCTCCAGCACCGGCTCGACCTCGTCGCCGCTCCCCTCGCCCTCGAGGAAGACCAGCACGCCCGCGGCCCGATCGCTCGCCGGCGCCACCCACTCCGAGGGTGGAGGCGTCCTCGCCCCGTCGGCCGGTCGCATCGCCCACGCCGAGACCGGCACCGGCTCGGGGTAGAGGATGGCCCGCGCGCGCCGGGGGTCCTCCTCGGTGATCGTCACGCAGCTCGCGGCCAGGAGCGCGGCCGCGAGGGACGGGACGGAACGGCGATCGAATCCCATCCGCTCGATTCTCCCGTCCCGGACGGTCGGACCCAAGCGGCTTCTCGGGCGGGAGCGCCCCGTCGAGCCCCGGCTCGTAACATGCGCGCATGCCGACCCTCCTCCCGCTCCTCGCCGTCCTCCTCGCTCCCGCGCCGGCCCCGACCGCCCCCGGAGCCGTCGACGCCCGCCTCTGGGAGCTCGCGTTCCCCGTCCCCGCCGCCTTCCGCGAGACTCGCCTCTGGTCGAGCTTCGATCGGTCCGGCGGGAACGACGACGGCTTCACCGGTCGGTTCGAGGCGGAGGCGGGGGGCGGACGAACGCTGGTCGACGCGCGCGGGCCGGGGGCGCTGGTCCGCGTCTGGTCCGCCAACCCGACCGACGCGCCGATCGAACTCTGGCACGACGACGAGCCGGCGCCGCGCCGCGTCGTCCCGTTCCGGGAGTGGTTCGAGGAGGGGACGAGCGGCGGCCACGTCGCCTACCCGCGCGTGCCGTTCGAGCGCCGCCTGCGCGTCGTCGCCCGCGGGCCGGTCCGCTTCCACCAGTGGAACACCCTGCACTTCGATCCCGCGCCGCCGGCGCCGTCGCCCGCGCCTCCCGCCGCCGAGACCGTCGACGACCTCCGCCCGGCGAAGACCTGGATCGGAGCGAACGGGACGCCGATCCGGACCTTCGCGCCGATCTCGTTCCCGCTGGCGCTCGGACCGGGGCAGGGGCTCCGCGCCGAGCTCCGCGGGGCCGGCGCCGTCACCCGACTGATCGTCGACGCCCGCTCCGACGATCCGGCCGCCCTCCGCCGCGCGCTCCTCCGGATCCGCGTCGACGGCGAGGAGTCGCCGCGCGTCGAGGCGCCGCTGGCCGACTTCTTCGCGATCGGCGGGCCCGGCGCGACGATCGACAGCGCTCCGTTCGCCGCCGCCGACGGTCGCCTCGTCTGCCGCTTCGTCGTGCCGTTCGGGGACGGGCTCCGCCTCGACCTCGTCTCCCACGGCCGGTCGCCGCTCCACGCCGACGTCCGGATGGAAGGGGTGCGGACGGCGGGGGACGACTTCGACGGCAGCCGGTTCCACGCGCGGTTCCGGCACACGCTGACCGAGGCGGGAGCGTACGTCGACCTCCTCCGCGCCGAGGGGAGCGGCCGGGTGGTCGGGACGACGATGACCGCGCGGGGGCCGCGCGGCCTGACCTACCTCGAGGGGGACGAGCAGGCGCTCGTCGACGGCCGCGGACCGGAGCGGTACCACGGCACGGGGACCGAGGACTTCTTCAACTGCGGCTGGTACTTCGCGTCCGGCGTCGTGCACCGGCCGTTCCACGGGGTGACGTGGAAGGAGGGCGGCGGGGTCTCCGCGTACCGCTTCCTGATCGAGGACCCGATCCCGTTCCACCGATCGATCACGTTCCGGATCGAACACGGCGGCGGGAACGACGAGCCGGGCGTCGAGATCGGCGCCGTCACCTACTGGTACGCCGACCGCGGCGCGACGCACGACTTCGAGCCGCTCGAGCCGTGGATGCTCGCCCCCCCGCGCCGCGTCGTCGGCTACGACCGGGAGGCGCTGCACGCCCGATCGATGGAGCGACTCTCCGGGTTCGAGGTCGTCCCGCTCGAGTCGCTCGACGACGCCCGCGGCGGCCCCCGCTACGTCTCCGTCGACGCCCGCTCTCCCGCGGCCGCGCTCCGGTTCGCGGTCGACGTCGCCGATCGGTACCGGATCGTCGCGCTCCACGCCCGGGGCCCGGACGGCGGCCGCGCCACGCTCTCGACGACCGGGATCGACCGGCGCGGGATCGACGGGCGCGCCGACGCGTTCGAACCGATCGTCGAGACGTCGCTCGGCGCGGCTCGCTTCGATCGGGGGACCCACCCGCTCGTCCTCGCCCACGGCGGCGGCGGACCGGTCCGGTTCGAGGGGCTCCGCCTCGAGCCGGAGCTGCCGTTCGTCCGAGCGTACGAGGTCCGGGGGGCGTGGCCGCTCGGGGAGGACGGCAGAGGCTTCGACGCGCCGCTCGCGCGCGAGGAGCCCTGGCGGCCGGTCGAGGCGGGCGGCGACGGCTTCCTCCCGCTCGCCGCCCACGTGTCGCCGAACCAGTTCGTCGTCGCGGACGCCCGCTTCGCGATCGAGGCGGCCTCGGCGCGCCGCGTCACGCTCCGCCTCGGCTCGGACGACTGGCTGCGCGTCTTCGTCAACGGCGACGAGGTCCACCGGAACCGCGTGCACCGCGCGCCGCGGCCGGACCAGGACCTGGTGGAGGTCGCGCTGCGGGAGGGGACGAACGAGGTGGTCCTCCGCGTCGCGAACGAGGACGGCGGCTACGGCCTCTTCTGCCGCGTCTCCGATCCGGAAGGCGGGCTCGTGATCCGCCGATGAAGCGGTCGCGTCGATCGTGTCAGGATCGTTTGGCGAGGTCTTGATCCCGCGGCCGCTCGAGTCCGGACCCCGCGCCGGTCAGCTCCCTCCGTCCGGTCCACCCCATCGACCCACACGGAGGAACGATGAAGCGCGTCGTGCTCGCGAGCGTCCTGCTCGCTTCGGTCCCGTCCGCGTCCGCCGCCGATTTCCTGGATCTGTTCGGCATGACCTACGAGGTCCGCCGGTTCGACCTCACCGCCGAGGTGACGGGGATGCCGAACCCGCTGAACCCGCCGCAGCTGCTCGATCTGCTCGAGGTGGAGGGCGCCCACTACCTCGGGAACGACCGCCTGCTCCTGTCGACGAACCACATGGCGAAGTTCTACGGGGACGGCGTCACGTACTCCAACTGGGTCGTCGAGGCGAGCATCGACCGGAACGCGGCCGGCGCGATCACCGGACTGTCGTTCGTCCGGATCGCGGCCCTGAACGACATGCAACGCCGCGCGGCGCTTCGTGCCCGCTTCGGTCAGCTGCAGCGTGCCGTGGTCGAACCGCATGGCCATGAGGCCGATGCGGCCGGGCGGCTTCGCGTCGGGCTCGTCGCTCCAGCGCAACCGGCCGGCGATCATCAGATGCAGCACCAGATGCAGGTCGCCTTCGAGATGGTAGACGATGCGCTTGCCCAGCCGCGACAGGCTTTCGATCGCGCGGCCTTCC
>JAUIEL010000056.1 GCA_030428825.1 bacterium | reverse complement strand
GAGGATCACGTCCGCCGGACGGGCGGCGGCGGCGCCCGCCTCGATCACGGGGGCTCCGAACGCGACGCCGACGGCGAAGCGGGAGGGCGCGTCGGTGTCCGCCGTGAGGAGGACGTCGACGTCTCGCCCCGCGAGGGACTCCAGGTCGAGGAGCGCGTCGTGCCAGCGCGGTCCGTCCGTGCGGCGCGGCGGGGGAATGGCGACCGTCCGCTCGAGCGACGTGGCGCCGTCCGAGACGCGCGCCACGGCCCGCACTCCCGGCGCCCCGTCCCGCGCGATGACCGTGACGCCGAACCGAAGCCGCGGGCGGCCCGGCGGGAGCGTCACCCGAAACCGGATCGAGCCGGGGGCGGCGAGGACCAGCGCCTCGCGCAGGTCGTTCCGGACCTCGACCGGCGTCGTCCACGGCGAATCGGTCGTGAAGTCGTCGCTCGCCGCCCACGGCGAGCGCGTCGGCAGCGCGGCCTCGAGCGCGAGCTCGTCGACGTGGACGCGCCCCGAGGTGACGAACAGTCCGACGAGGACGTGCTCGGCGCGACTGCGCCGGGGGACGTCGACCCCGTACGAGCGGAGGCCGTTCGCATCGATCGGCCCGAGCGGCTCCGGGCGGGCGATGGCGGACCCCTTCACCCGGAGGAGCTCTCGAGCCCACGACCCCTTCGACTCGAGCCGCTTCAGGTGGAGCGCCTCGAGCGACAGCGCGACCCACCGGAACTCCGCGTCCTTCGCGGCGGCGAGCCGGACCTTCGCCGTGAGCAGGCCGTCTCGTGGCTGCGCGAAGACGCGGAACACGGCGGCGGGTCCTCGGATCACGGCGCCCGAGCCGAAGCCGCCCGCCTCGATGCGGACGGCGCCGGCCCGCGGGCCGAGGTCGGTCTCGACGCGGACCCGCTCGAGGTCCTCGAACGGCTCGCGCTCGCTCGCGATCACCGCCCCGCTCGGGGCGGCGTCCGGATCGCCCGGGACGACCGCCGACGCGACGGTCGCGGTCCCGGCGAGATCGATCAGGCGCAGCGACGGCGCGGCCTCCCCCGGGTCGCTCCGCCGGCAACCGACCGCCAGGAGGCACGTCGTCACCAGTCCCGAAACCAGGAGGACGGTCCTGCTCATCGGTGGATTCTCACTCCTCGAGCGCCTCCCGACGACGGCCGAAGTGAGATTCCTCCGATCGATCGGCGCGGGCTCCCGCGGCGGAGCGGTCCTCGCGAGCGGGCCGACGCCGAGCCGCCGAGAGCGAGCTGGTGCCGAACCCCGCACCCACCACCGTCGCCGGCCAGATCGAGCCCGGCGCACCTCCGCTGAGGAGGATCGAGCGCATGGCGGCGTCGTTCGTCTCCCCCTCGGCGACGAGGTCCCAAAGCGGCGCGGCATCCCGGGCCGCGGGGCGGGCGCGAAGGAACGCGTTCATGTCGATTGACGGGTCCCCCGAACCGGGGGAAGATCGGGTCGATCCCTCCCCCGCGATGGAGCCCGCCATGCCCCGCCCCGCGCCGAAGTTCCGCCTCCTCCTCCTCGCGTCGCTCTCGAGCGCCGCGGGGACGTCTTCGGGCGCGGAGTTCCACGTCCACGACTTCCTCGGGGACGACTTCACGGGCACGGGGACCGAAGCGGCGCCGTGGGCGACGATCACGCGCGGGATCGCGGCCGCCTCCGCGGGGGACGTCGTCCACGTCGGGCCCGGCGTCTACGACGCGAGCGGAGAGACGTTCCCCATCGCCGTCCCCCCGGGCGTCTCGATCCGCGGCGCGGGCGCGCACCTCTCCGTGATCGACGGCGCCGGCGTCGCGTGGGTGACGCAGGACGCGATGGTCCTCCTCCAGGGCTCGGCCGAGGTGAGCGGACTCCGCTTCCGGAACGGGCCGACCGCGTTCTGGTGGGACTCGGCGATCTCCGCCTGGGGACCGGGGGACTACGTCATCCGGAACAACGTCTTCGAGGGGCCGAACCAGAACCGGGCCCTCGTCATCAGCGACGGGTCGGCGACCCCCGCCACGGTCGGCAGCGCCCTGATCGAGGGGAACGTCTGCCACGAGGTCGGCCCCGCCGACGCGATGCTCGTCTTCGACGTCCCGCAGGTCGTCGTCCGGCAGAACACGATCGTCGGCAGCGGTCGGGCCGGGATCGTGCTGGTCGACATCAACCTGAACGCGACGGGGAGCCTCTCGAACAACATCTTCGTCCGGAACGCGTGGTACGGCGCCGATGTCCGGTCCCCCGGCGTGACCCTCGACCACAACTGCTTCTTCCAGAACGCGGTCGGCGAGGTGAACGGGACCCCCGGCGCGGTGACGAACACCGTCGTCGCCGAGCCGCGCTTCGTCGCCGAGGCGATGGCCGACCTTCATCTCCTGCCGTCGTCACCGCTGCGGGACGCGGGCGCCGCGGCGGGCGGGACGACCGACATCGACGGTCAGGCGTTCGGGTCGGCGGGGGCCGGTCCGGACATCGGCGCCGACGAAGTCGCCTTCCCGGGCCTCCACCTGCGGGACGCCGCCGAGCCGGCCGTCGTCTCGACCTTCGTGACGATCGGGGGCGCGGGGGATCCGTTCCTCCTGTTCGTCGGCCTCCTCCCGGCGAGCGTCCCGACCGCGCACGGGATCTTCGGCCTCGACCCGGCCTCGATGGTCCAGCTCGGGTCCGGCGTCCTCTCGAACGGCGGCGCCGGCGTGGTCCACTTCGCGGTGCCGCCGATCGCGTCGATCTTCGGACTGCCCCTGCGGGCGCAGTCGCTGGCCGGGTTCGGGCCTCAGGGGCTCACGGCGCCGCTCCCGTTCGAGCTGGTCCTCTGACCGGCGAGGACGCCCGCGTCAGTCGACGTCGATCGCCGCCCCGTTCGTCGTCGTGAAGCCGCCCGGCTCGCCGGGGTCCGCGACGAACGCCTGCGCCGTGATCTCGAACCCCGAGACCGAGGGCGGGAGCCCCCCCGCCGCGAAGAGGTCCCCGCCGGCCCCGAGCAGCACCGCCGACGTCGGACCGGGGAACGGTCCGACGAGCAGGTCGCAGCCGAAGCCGGCGTCGACCTCGATCCGCTGGATGCCGAGCAGCACCAGCCCCGACGCGGACGGCGGCCCGCCCTCCAGCGTGAGCGAGACCGTCCCGCCGCCGACCGGGTCGCCGTGCGGGAGGAGCCGCGGAGGCGACTCCCCGCACCCCCCGCCGAACGGGAGCACGCGCGTGTCGAAGGCGTACACCGCGCCGTTGTTGGAGCTGATCGGATCGGCGAACGTCGCGCCGACCAGGACGTGCGGCCCGTCGATCGCCACCGCGAAGCCGAAGTTGTCGTTCGAGCCGGCGTGCGCGCCGAGGCCGAAGTACCGCGCCGTCTGCGTCCACCCGCCCCCCGGGTCGCGGTAGACGTACGCCCCGCCCTTCCCGACGTTCTTCTGCGTCGACCCGACGACGAGCGTCCCGTCGTCGGCGGCGACCGACCAGCCGTACCGATCCCCCTGATCGATGTCCGAGCCGATCAGCTTCGCCGTCTGCGCCCAGGTCCCGGCCACGTGCTCGAAGACGTACGCCGCGCCGGCGGTCGAGCCGGCCTCGTCGTTGCTCTGCGCGCCGACGATCGCGACGTCGCCGTCGATCGCGACGGAGTACCCGAAGTCGTCGCCCGACATCCCGTCGGCCGCCACGAGCTGAGCGGTCTGCGTCCACAGGCCGCCGACCTTCTCGAAGACGAACGCCGCCCCCGAGTTCGGGCTGTTGCCGTCGACCCGCGTCGCCCCGACCAGGATGCGCGCGCCGTCGGTGTCGACCGACCATCCGAACCGGTCGCTCGCGGCAGCGCCCGTGTTCCGGATCTCGGCGATCGGCGTCCAGTTCACGCCGACCTTCTCCCAGACGTAGGCCGCCCCGGACTTGACGCCGCCGTGGGTGTGGTTCGGCGTGCCGCCGACGATCACGCCGCCGGCGACGGCGACCGCGTCCCCGAACCGCTCGAACGGCGCGCCGTCCCCCGCGGTCAGCTTCGTCCCCTGCGTGAACGCGCCGGCGACGCGCTCGTAGACGTAGAGCGAGCCGGAGTCCTGCCCCTTGTCGTCGTCGTACGTCGCGCCGACCACGACCGTGTCGCCGTCGATCCCCACCGCGTCGCCGAACGAGTCGCCGAACACGCCGTCCGACGGGACGAGCTTCACCGCGTGGGTCCAGACCCCGCCGATCCGGTCGTAGACGTCGACGGCGCCGCTGCCGGTGTTCCGTCCCGCGACCATCGACTCGCCGGAGACCGCGACGGACTGGCCGAAGAACGCGCCCCCGGCGAGGTCGGCGGGCCAGACGACCTGCTCCTCGCTCTGGATCGGCGGCTCGCCGGCGCGGGCGCTCTCGGCCGTCCCGGCGGCGGCGGCCCACAGGAGGGCGAGGATCGGGAGCGGGCGGGGCGGGGATGCGGTCGTCATGGGTGGGAATCCTCCGGTGATCGGGCGGGCGAACCGTCCGCGGAGGCGAGATCCGCCCCCACGTTCCCCGGAGGATTCCCGGTTTTCCTCCCGTCAGTCCTCTTCGCCGCCGCCGAGCGCCTCGATCTCTCGCCGGATCTCCGCCGGGACCCCGGCGTCCGTCGCCGCCAGCATCCCCTCGGCCGCCATCCGCTCGAACACGGCGAGGCACCCCTCGAACCGGCGTCGCGCCTCGGCGAGGTGCGACGCGCGCGACGTGTCGTCGACGCTCCGGGCGGCGCGCGCGCGGGCCAGCTCGCCGAGCTTGTAGAGCGAGACCCCGTGGCGGCGGCGGAACCGGGGGACCTCGCTGTCGGCGCCGAGCGCGGCGGTGATCGCGAGACATTCGTGGAACGCCTCGGCCGCGGCGTCGAGGTCCCCCCGCGCGAGCGCGAGCTCGCCGAGCCGGTTCCGGGCGGTGTTCAGGTCGAGCTTCGCCTGCGCGTCGCTCGGTTCGTCGGCGATCCGGGCCTCGGCCCACGCGACCGCCTCCGTCAAGGGACCGACGGCGTCGTCGGGTCGGTCGAGCGCGACGAACATGTCGCCGAGGCGCGAGAGACCGATGCCGAGATCACGCCTCTCGACCGGCCCGTCGTGCGCGTCGCGTGCCGCGCGGCAGAGCCGCACGTACTCCCGCGCCGACGCGAGCGCCTCGTCCGTGCGGCCGAGCGCGTCCTCGACGATCATCCGCTTGAAGGTGTCCGTCGCGACGTCCCGCCGGACCCCGGAGTCGTCCGGGGCCGCCGCCAGCCGCCTCGTGCTGCTCGCGAGCGCCGCCTCGAAGTGCGGGAGCGCCTCGGCCGGGCGACCGATCTCGAGCAGCATCGAACCGATCCTCGACTCGACGTTCCCGAGCGTCCGCACGAGCATCAGATCGCCGGGATGGTCGGTCACGAGCCGCTCCGCGTCCCGCCGCGCCTCGAGGCAACGCGCGAGCCCCTCCTCCGGACGGCCGAGCTCCCTCGAGACGTCCGCGAGGGAGAGGACGAGGCGGATCCGGTCGGACTGGCGACGGGCGTCCTCGGGGAAGCGCCGGGCGAGTCGGTCGGCGAGCGCGAGGGCGGTCTCGTAGCTCCGCCGCGCGCCGACGAGGTCGCGCAGGTTCGGCTCGCCCGCCGCGCCCTGGAGGTCCCCGATCCGCGTGTAGCCGACGACGAGCTCGAGCAGCAGCCCTTCGTCCGGCGCCTCCTCGCGGGCCAGCCGGTCGAGGTACTCGAGGCCGGTGGCGATCAGCGCCCGCCGCGCCTCCAACGCGCCCGGGAGCTCGTCGATCCGCTCCGCGATGTCGAAGATGAACGCCCGCGCCAGCCCGCGGACGTCCTCGAAGCGTCGCTCCGCGTGCTCGCGCGCGCCGACCGCCTCGCGCCACTGCCAGACCGTCGCGAGGAGGCCGACCGTGAGCGCCGCGAACACCGCCAGCCCCGCGACGACGAGCGCGCGGTGCCGACGCGCGAGCTTCCGGAGCTGGTACGCGGCCGACGGCGGGTGAGCGGCGATCGGGCGGTCCGCCAGGAAGCTCCGGACGTCGGAGGCGAGCGCGGCGGCCGACGGGTAGCGGCGCTCCTTCTCGCGCTCGAGCGCCTTCCCGACGATCGTGTCGAGGTCCCCGCGGAGCGCCGCGTCGACCGTCGACGGCGCGGTCGGGTCGCGCTCCCGGACGACCCGCGCCGCGTCGGGGATCGCGAGCCCGCGCAGGTCGTACGGGAGCCGCCCGGTCAGGAGTTCGAACAGCAGGACTCCGAGCGCGTAGACGTCGGCGCGGCCGTCGATCGGCGCCGGGTCGCCGCTCGCCTGCTCGGGCGACATGTACTGGATCGTCCCGATCAGCTCGCCGGCCCCGGTCCGCATCGTCGTCGCGCGCGCGTCGTCGTCGTCGAGGAACCGGGCCACGCCGAAGTCGAGGACCTTCGGTCTCCCGCCGGCCTCGACGAGGATGTTCGACGGCTTCAGGTCCCGATGGACCACGCCCCGCCGGTGAGCGTGCTCGACGGCGTCGCAGATTCGCCCGAACAGCGTGAGCCGCGCCCGGAGGTCGAGCCGCTCCTCCCCGGCGTACCGGAGCAGGGCGCGTCCCTCCACGCGCTCCATGGCGAGGAACGGCACGCCGTCCGCGACCCCCGCGTCGAAGACCCGCGCGATCCCTTCGTGGCTCAGCTTCGCCAGCGCCTCCGCCTCGAGCTCGAAACGCCTCAGGGAGCGCGGCGACGCGAAGCCCGGGCGGATCAGCTTCAGGGCGACCACGCGGCGCGGCCGGTCCTGCTCGGCGAGGTGGACCACTCCCATCCCGCCCTCGCCGATCCGCCCGAGCAGCCGGTAGCGACCGACGCGGCGGGGGTCGCCGACCTCGGCGGCGAGCGAGAACGCGTCGCCGAGCGCCTTCCGTTCGAGCGGGTCGTCCGGCGCGTCGTGGGCGTCGAGCAGCTCGAGCACGTCGCGACGGAGGGCGTCGCGGCCCGCGCACGCGTCGTCGAGGAACCGCGCCCGCGCGTCTCCCTCGAGCCGCCTCGCCCGCTGGAAGACCGCCTCGACCTCGGCGCCGTCGACGGAGGTCAAGGTGTCCCCCCGCCGCCGAGCGTCCGCCGCAGCCACGCCCGCGCGAACGCCCAGTCGTCCTCGACCGTCGTGCTCCCGACGCCGAGCGTCTCCGCCGTCTCGTCGATCGTCAGCCCCCCGAAGTACCGCAGCTCCACCACGCGCGCCTTGCGCGCGTCCTTCTCCGCCAGGAGGGCGAGGGCCTCGTCGAGCGCCAGCAGGTCGACCGCGCCGCCGCCCGTCTCGGACACGCCGGAGAGCGTGATCCGCTCCGCCGCGCCGCCCCGCTTCTCCGCGCGCCTCGCGCGCGCGTGGTCGACGAGGACCCGGCGGATCGCGCCCGCCGCGGCGACGAGGAAGTGCGACTCGTCGTCGAACCGCATGCGGTCGAGTTCGGAGAGACGCAGCCACGCCTCGTGGACCACGGCCGTCGGCTGCAGCGTGTGGTCCACCCGCTCGCGCGCCAGGTGGAGCGCGGCGATCCGCCGGAGCTCGTCGTAGACGGCCGGCAGCAGGTCGGACGGGGGATCGGTCACTCCCGGAGTGTAGTCCACGGGGCCCGGTCGGACGGCGTGGGTGCGGCGCTCCGAGTGGTCCGACCCGTTGGCGCCTCGCTCGGGAGGGGGTCGAACTACTCGAACGTGACCTCCTCCCCCTGCGTCACCAGCCACGTGCCGCTCGTCGGCTCGAACGCCACCCCGGCCAGGCGCATCGTCACGCCGCTCGCCGCCGGCAGGTTCGGGTGGACCACGGAGAGGCCCGCGGCCGCGTGCGCGTGCGCGATGCACTCGGAGCACGGCGGCGGCCCGCCCCCCATGGTCCCGGTGTGATTCGTCAGCAGCCCGAACAGGCCGGAGTTCGCGGACGCGAGGAAGACCGCGTCGGCGGCGAGCGGGAGGTCGAGCCCCCCCGGCACGGGCTGCGAGCCCGGCTGGATCGACGCGAGGAGGAGGTAGAGCGGCGACGCGGCGGGCCCGAGCGCGAGGAACCGGACCGGGAGCGACCCGCCGGACGGGACGACCTTCCCCTCCGGGAGGGCGAGGTCCGCGGCGCCGCTCGGCAGCGGCGGACGGACCCCGGCCCGCCGGACGATCGGCCCGGCGGCGGGGTCGTTCCACGACGTCTCGACGGTGTAGACGCCCTCGCCGAGCGTCGCGAGCGGCAACGGAACGGCGACGACCTTGCCGGCCGGGACGAAGACGCCGTTCAGGGGGACCGTCGCGAGGGGGGATCCCGCTCCCGGCGCGAAGATCCGGATCACGTCCCCGACCCCGAACGTGTGCGGGAAACCGGAGGTGTTCGCCAGCCGCCAGTGGTCGTTCCAGGCCGGCGTGAGCGCGAGCCGGTGCGAGGAGTAGCCGGCGTGCGCGCGCGGCGGGAACGCGTGCAGGGAAGGGAACTGCGCGTCCGCGGCCACGACGTCGAGCCGGGCGGCGCCCCCCGCGTCGCCCGGGTGCGGGAAGAGGAGGACGTAGCTGCCCGACGGGATCGCGGGCGCGAAGGGGATCGAGAACAGGAACGTCTTCGTCTGCCCCACGGAGAGGGTGGACGGCACGTCCTCGAAGACGGTCGCCGCGGGGTGGACGAGTTCGCCCGTCGGGTGCAGCAGGGCGAACGGGCCGTCGTAAAACAGGATTCCGCTCGGCAGGTCGTTCTGCACCGAGACGCCGATCGTTCCCGCGCTCACCGGCCCCGGCGGCACGGTCAGGATCTGTGCCGTGGCGATCGGCGCCGCCAGCCCGACCGACACGATGACGATTCGAAGCATGTCGAAACCTCCTGCTCCATGGGACACCATACCGGGCATCGCACGGCCCATGCCGAGCTCCGACGGACGCCCGGACCGGCGTATCGCCCGCCGCGACGTTCCCGCGCGGTGCCGACGGGGAGAGGCCGGAACGTGGCGGACCGGCTCGACGGGCCCCGTCCGCCCTCCGGGTATCCTCCGCCCATGATCGCACATCCGCTCGCCCCCTCGCTCCTCCTCTCGCTCGCCGCCTGCGCCGCGCCGTTCTCGACCGACGACCCGTTCGACGAGGAGTTCACCGGACGGGTGATGCGGCTCGACTTCTTCCACACCGGGCACGCGTCGATGGAGCTGTTCGCGCTCGACCGCGTCCTGGTGGAGGGGGTCTGGCCCGGGAGCCGCACGCGGCTCGTCGACGACACCGACCTCGGGAAGTACCGGGTCGGGGTGCTCGACGCGGCGTCGGGGCGGGAGCTCTACTCGCGGGGGTTCGCCTCGATCTTCGGGGAGTGGGAGACGACCGGGCCGGCGCGGGACGGCGAGGTGAGGACGCTCCCGGAGGCGGTCCGGTTCCCCGAGCCGCGGCGACCGGTGACCGTCCGGGTCGAGAAGCGCGACGCGGCCGGCGCGTTCGCCGAGGTCTGGCGCGTCGACGTCGACCCCGCGTCCCGGCACGTGGCGCGCGACTTCGCGATCGAGGGGGACGTCCGCGAGCACGGGCCGGTCGGCGACGTCGCGACGCGCGTCGACCTCCTGTTCCTCGGCGACGGATACACCGCGGCCGAGCGGGCCGCCTTCCACGCCGACGTCGACCGTCTCGCCGCCGCGCTGTTCGCGGTCGAGCCGTTCCGCTCGCGGCGCGACGACTTCGGCGTCCGGTCGGTCTTCGTCGCCGCGGCGGAGAGCGGGATCTCGAACCCGCGAGCCGGCGTCTTCCGGGACGCGCCGCTCGGCACGTCGTACAACTCGCTCGACTCCGACCGGTACGTCCTGACGCTCGACGACCGGGCGTGGCGCGACGCGGCGGCGGCGGCGCCGTACGACCACGTGATCGTCCTGACGAACACGCGGAAGTACGGCGGCGGCGGCATCTTCAACCTCTACTCGACCGCGGCGGCGGACAGCGCGTTCGCGGACTACCTCGTCGTCCACGAGTTCGGCCATCACTTCGCCGGCCTCGGCGACGAGTACTTCACGTCGCAGGTCGCGTACGAGGAGTTCTCCCCGCCCGAGGTCGAGCCGTGGGAACCGAACGTCACCGCGCTCCTCGACCCGGCGGCGCTGAAGTGGCGCGACCTCGTGACGCCGGGGACGCCCCTCCCGACGCCGTGGGGGCTCGAGGAATACGAGCGGACCTCGATCGAGCTGCAGGAGCGGCGCGCCGCGCTGCGACGGAGCGGGGCGCCGGAGGGGGAGCTGGAGGCGCTGTTCGCGCGGGAACGGGAGACGATGACCGCGCTGCTCGGCGCGCACGCGGGGAAGGTCGGCGCGTTCGAGGGCGCGATGTACCAGGCCCGCGGTCTCTACCGCCCGGCGGCCGACTGCATCATGTTCACGAGGGACCCGGTCGGTTTCTGCCCGGTTTGCGCCCGCGCCATCGAACGCGTGATCGATCTGTACGTTCGCTGAAGGAGACCGGCCGCGGAGGACTCGCCATGGGGATCGCGCTCGCCGTCCTGTTCGCTCTCGGCTGGACCGAGACCGACCCCGACTCGGACCGGGACGGGCTGCCGGACCACCAGGAGATCCACAAGTACCTCACGGACCCGCGGAACGCGGACACCGACGGGGACGGCGTCCCGGACGGCGACCCGGACGAGCGGCGCGAGCACGCGTACACCGTCCGGACTGTCCTCGACGTCCTCCTCCCGATCGAGGAGGCGTCGATCGCGCACGACGACTTCCAGGACGCCGAGGTGCTGGAGCGGACGCCGACGACCGTCCGCCTGGAGGTCGTCCACTACCCGTTCGCGACGAACGGCCGCGCGATCGAGGGGCGCCGCGGCTGGCGGAAGGCCGCGCGGAGGCACCGCGAGTGGATCGCCCCCGGGCCGACCTCGAACTGGGACCCCGGCCTGCGGAAGCGCCTGCTGAAGGAGCTGGAGGCGGACGGGGTCGACCTCGACGCCCTCGACGACGCGGCCGCGGTCCGGGCGGTGTCGAAGTTCCTGATGGACCGGTCCGCGTTCGAGGACTCGTTCACGGTGTTCGCGGTCGAGTTCGAGCGGGGACGTCCGGTCGTGCATCCCGACCTGCGCGAGCGGGTGCGGAGGTCGATCGAGAAGGCCGGGCGGACCGAGCGGGAGCAGTGGGACCGCGAGCTGTTCGGGAAGGGGATGTTCGAGAATCGGGTCCACGGGTCGTGCACGTCGTCGGCGATCTACCTGCAGACCGGGCTCCGGGCGGCCGGGATCCCGACGCGGACGGTCGTCTGCGTGCCGGTGATCGACGCCTCCGACCCGCGCGAGGTCGCGATGCTCGATCGCCTCGAGCACCACGGGATGCGACGTCTCCTGAAGCGGGCCGCCGCCGAACGCGGTCGCTCGTGGGCGTCCCACACGTTCAACGAGGTCCACGTCGGCGGCCGGTGGCGACGGCTGAACTACGCGCACCTCGGCCAGAGCTCGCTGTTCGGCGGGATGATGGGCCTGATGACCCACGTCCACACGTTCCGCGACCACGCCGAGGCCGGCCTCGTCACCTGGGGCCTCCGCGACGCCGGGCCCCGCGACGACGCGCTGTTCGGCGGCTCGAACCCGTACTCGTGCGTCGAGATCGACGACCGGTTCGGCGAGCACGCGAACGCGGCGAACCCGACGGTCGAGGAGGGGTTCGACACGCTGACCGTGCGCCGCCTCGACTGGTTCGACGATCCGGGCCTCCACCCGACGATCGAGATGCGGCTCGACGACCCGGAGACCGCCGGCCACCTCGTCTTCCACGTCGACGAGGCGATCCTCGGCGAGGGCCCGTCGCAGTACGCCGACTTCTACCGGCGGGTCGACAAGGAGTTCGTGCTCCGCGCCCGCGATCGCTCGCGCGACGAGCTGCGCGCGCACGCCGCCCGGGGCTACTGGGTCGACACGATCGAGGGAGTCCACGACTTCTACCTCCGGATCGAGCCTGACGAGTTCCGGCGCATGCGCGAGGGGGTCGAGTACGCGCTCGAGGCGGTCGACCGGGAGAGCGAGGTCCGGTGGATCGTCCCGGAGGGGATCACGATCGTCCGACGGTGAGGACGGGGAGCGAGCGGGGTCCGGCCGCTCAGTCCTCCTCCGCCCCCCCGTCGAGCCGGCGTTCGTACCGGGCCGCGTCGTCCGGGCGGCCCCAGTCGGCGTAGAGCGAGGCGAGACGCCGCCAGACGTGCCGACGATCGTTCAGCGACGCGTCGCCGAGGCGGTCGAGGTACCCCAGGAACCGCGCCTCCGCCTCCTCGTGGCGTCCGAGCGCCGCGAGCGCCTCGCCGTGCCGCAGCCACAGGACCCGGCCCGCCGCGTCCCCCACCTCCTCGATGCGCTCCTCGAGCCGGCGGACCGCCTCCTCGGCGCGGCCGCTCTCGACCTGGAGGTTCGCCAGCACGCCGAGGGCGCGGTCGACGAGACGGCCCTCGTCGTCACCGCCCGCCGCCCGCGCCCGCTCGACGACCGCGACGAGGGCGCGCTCCGCCTCGTCTCCCCGATCGGCCTTCTCGAGCACGACCGCGAGCTCGATCTCGGCGCGGAGCGTGTCGGCGGCGTCGGCGCCGAGTTCGGTTCGCGACCGCTCGAGCGTCTGCCGGATCACCTCCTCCGCCTCGGACACGTTCCCCGCCCGGCGGAGCGACGACGCGAGGTTCCTCCCGGCCCGGCAGACCTTCACCCGATCCTCCTCGCCGACGGCGAGGAGCCGCTCGAGGATCTCCCGGTCGACCTCGGCCGCCCCGTTCCAGTCCTCCGTCTCGACCAGCGCGATGGCGAGCTTGGTCAGGGCGCCGACCGGAGCCTTCGACTCGTCCCCCGCCGACTCCCGCTCCTCCTCCACCACCCGCCGGCGCAGGGGGATCGACTCCGCGTAGCGGCGCGACGCCTCGAGGACGGTGGCGAGCGACTTCCGCGCGGCCGTCGCGATCTCCGGCGGCGCCTCGGCGATCACCTCGCGGAAGAGGGCGACCGCCTCGTCCGAACGCCCGGCTCGGTGCGACGTGACGGCCAGGATCCGCTTCGCCTCGAGCGTCTCCGGCGTCCCCTCCCCGCGCGTGCGGAGACGGTGTTCGTAGATCCTCCGGTCGAGGGGGAGGGCGGCCTCGTGGTCGCCGCTCTTCGCCACCGCGGCGACGAGCTTCGACACCGCCGCCATCGTCTCGGTCGAGTCCGCGCCGGTCTCCGCCTCGCAAGCGTCGACGAGCCGCCGCCAGACGGCGACCGCCTCGTCGACGCGCCCGGCCTTGTCCTCCAACCGACCGAGCGACTTCAGCACGTCGCGGGTCGCCGGCGCGGTCTCGCCGTCCCGCTTCTCGTGAACCTCGAGCAGGGCGGTCAAGCGCGGGCGCGAATCGTCGAACCGCCCGAGGGCGGTCTCGGTCTGCGCCAGGTTCAGGCGGGCGCGGAGGGTGAGGCGGTGCTCGGGTCCGTACGTCTCCTCCGTCCGCCGCAGCACCTCCTCGTCCAGCGGCCACACCTCCTCCATCCGATCCAGCCCGGCGAGCGCGTTCGCGAGCTCCTGCTGCGCGGAGAACGTCTGGGGGTGGGCGGCGCCGAGGTGCTCCCGACTCAGCTCGACCACGTGGCGCCACCGCTCGGCCGACTCCTCGTACTGCTCGGCCTTCGAGAGATGGTTCGCCAGCTCGCGCAGCATCTCGGCGGTCGAGGGGTGCGACTCGCCGAGGCGCTCCCGCTGCGTCTCGACGAGGCCGCGCACGATCGCGATCGACTCCTCGGTCCGGCCCGCGTCGCGGAGGATGCGGGAGTAGAGCTGCGTCACGATGATCGTGGTCGGGTGCGAGGATCCGTGCGTCGCGCGGCAGCCGTCCGCGGCGGCGCGCCCCTGGCGGATCGCCTCCTCGTTCCGGTCGAGGAACACGAGGTCGTACGCCTCGTGCACCATCGAGACGAAGGTGTCGGGGTGCGTCTCCCCGAGGACCTCGCGCCGGCGGGCGAGGATCTGTCGATCCATCTCGAGCACCTCCTCGTACCGACGGAGGGCGAACAGGAGGCCGGCGAGCCGGTCCCGGGAGCGGAGCGTGTCGGGGTGGAGGTCGCCGAGACGCGTCCGGTACGACTCGAACACCTCCCGCTCGATCGCGGCCGCCTCTTCGTACCTCTTGGCGGACATGAGGACCGACGCCCGTCCGGCCCGGCACTCGAGCGCGAGCTTCTCCGGGATCGAGTCGACGGCCAGGATCTCCTCGAAGATCCGGTCCGCCTCCTCGTCGCGGTCGAGGTCGAGGAGCGCCCGCGCGAGGCCCCGACGCGCCTCGAGCGTCTCGACGTGTCGCTCTCCGAGGGTCCGGGTCCGGGTCTCCACGACCTCGCGGAGGAGCGCCGACGCCTCGTCGTATCTGAGGAGCCTCCGCAGCGCCTCGGCGAGGTCGAGCTTCGAGGCCACCGTCTGCGGGTCCCCTTCGCCCAGCCGGTCGCGCCGGGCGGCGAGGATCTCGCGGAGCAGGTCCGCCGCCTCCTTCAGGCGGCCGAGCGAGAGCGACACCTGGGCGAGCTTGCTGCGCGCCTCGATCACCGGGGGCTCGGTCTCCGAGAACGCCTCCAGCCGGGCGGCCAGGCTCGCCTCGTACTGCTCCGCCGCCTGCCGATAGGCGCCGAACTTCGAGTACGTGTCGCCGACCGCGAGGAGGACCGTCGCCCCGAGCTCCCCCCGCCCCTCGAACGCCACGCGCGCCCGCTGGGCCGCGCGGTCGACGACGTCGAGCGGCGTCGCCTCCGGCCCGATCTCCCAGGGGTCGATCGTGAGGACCTCGCGCTGGAACTCCGCCACCGCGCGCGCCGCGTCCCGTTCGCGGGCGACGAGCTCCGCGTTTTGCCGCTGCTGCCAGGCGGTGAAGAAGCCGGCGGCGACCACCGCCAGCACGCCGGCCGCGATCCCGAGCGCGGCGCCGCGGTTCCGCGCGACCCACTTCCGGAGCTCCGCCGTCGGCCCGCTCGCGTACGCCTTCACGACGCGCCGCTCGACGTAGGCGCGGAGGTCCTCGGCCAGCTCCCCCATGGTCGCGTACCGGCGGGACGGATCGCGCGACATCGCCTTCTCGCAGATCGCCACGAGCTCCGGCGGGACCGAACGGTTCAGCTCGGCGACCGGCGTCGGCGGCCCTTCGAGGACCCAGCGGAGCACGAGGTGCGGAGACGGGCTGGTCTCCGGCGGGACGTACGGCATCCGCCCCGTGAGGAGCTGGTAGAGGATCGCCCCCATCGCGTAGACGTCCGACCGCGGACCGACGTCGCCCGCCTGGCCGCTGGCCTGCTCGGGGGGCATGTAGACCGGCGTCCCGACGACGTCGCCGTCCATCGTGCCGAGCGACGAGTCGGTCTCGACCCCCTTCCGCTCGGCGCGGTCGGACGCGATCACGCTGACGCTCGCCGCGACCTCCGTCCGCGGCTTCGTCCTCTCCTCGATCCCCCCGAGCACGCGCGCGAGCCCCCAGTCCATGACGTAGGTCTCGCCGTACCGGCCGACCATGATGTTGGACGGCTTCAGGTCGCGGTGGATGACGCCCTTCGCGTGCGCGTACGCGACCGCCTCGCACGCGCGCAGGATCACGTTCAGGGCGCGCGTCGACGTCCAGCCGTCGGTCCCGTCCGCCACGTGCTCGAACACGCGCTTCAGCTCGATTCCCTTCACGAGCTTCATCGTGAAGTAGACGTTCCCGTCGCCGTCGACCCCGAGTTCGTGGACCGGCACGATCCCCGGGTGGTCGAGCTGCGACGTGACCTGCGCCTCCTCCAGGAAGCGACCGAGCGAGACGGAATCGAGCGATCCTCGCGACCCGGACGCGGCGTCGGCGCGGACGACCTTCATGGCGAGCGTCCGGCGGAGGTCCTTGTCGAGGACCTTCCTCACCACGCCCATCCCCCCGCGGCCGATCTCCCCGAGCGGCTCGTACCGGTCGCCGACGCTCCCGCGCTCGCCGATCCGGCTCAGGAACGCGTCCCACGCCTCGGGACGGCGCGCCTCGCGAGAGACCGAGGACGCGCCGGCGCCGTCCCCCTCGTCGTACCGGAGGAACTCCGCGGCCTCCTTCAGGAGGTCCTCGTCGTCCCCGCAGGCCGACCGGAGGTACGCGTCCCGCTCGCCGTCCGGCACGTCGAGCGCCTCCTCGATCAGGCCACGCAGCCTCGCCCAGCGGTCCGGATCCAACGGCATCTCCTCGCGACCGGCGGCGATCCCTCG
>JAUIEL010000814.1 GCA_030428825.1 bacterium | reverse complement strand
GTCGTGGTGGGCGATCGCGCTCCTGCCGGCGGCGAACCTCCTCTTCCCGCTCCGGACCGTCCTCGCCGAGCGGTTCGCGTACCTGCCGCTCGCGGGACTCTCGCTCGCGGCGGCGGCCGGCCTCGCCGCGGTCGTCCGCCCGGGCGCCCCGCGGCGCGCCGCGCCCGTCCTCGGGGCGCTCCTGATCCTGCTGCTCGGCGTCCGGACCGCGGTGCGGGCCGACGACTGGTCGACGCCGGAGTCGATCTACGAGGCGACGCTCCGCTCGTTCCCCGCGTCGTACGCGGCGCTCTACGGGCTCGGCGGGCTCCGGCTCGAGGAGGGGATCGCCGCGCGCGAGCGCGGGGACGCGGCCGCGGCCGCGGAGGCCCTCGACGAGGCGGCGCGGCGGTTCGAGGCGGCGGCGGAGGCGGCGGCGGGCGACGCGGGGCGCGAGATCGACGCGCGGTTCGGCCGGGGGCGGGCGCTCGTGGTGCGGGGCGACTTCGAAGCCGCGGCCTCCGTGCTCCGCGACGTCGACCGGGCGCTCGCCGCCTCGCCGGACCTCGCCCGCACGTCGCGCCACGCCGCGGAGGCGCGCTTCCAACTCGGGCTCGCCCTGTCGCAGATCCCTCGCCTCGCGGAGGCGGAGGAGGTGTTCCGCCGGCTGATCGAGATCCACGGCGAGACCGCCCGCCGACTCGACGCCTACGGCGAGGTGCTCCGGGCCCGCCGGGACGGGCGCGCGCTCCGGCAGTACGACCGCGCGTTGGCGATCGACCCGGACCACCATCCGGCCCGGATCCACCTCGCGGAGATGCTGCGGATGCAGGAGGGGTACGAGGGGCTCGCCCGTCAGCAGCTGAAGGAGGTCCTCGCCCGGGACCCGACGAACCGGCGCGCCCGAGAGCTGCTGGAGGCGTGGACGGGCGGCGGCTCGCGGTGAGCCGCCGCGGGGCGAGCCGGGATCAGCCGCCGTCGCCGCCGGTCAGGTCGGGCGCGGCCGAGCCGCCGCTCCCCTCGCCGTCCTGCGAGGCGCCCCCCTCGCCGCCGGCCTCGACCTTCGGCTGGGTCCCGCCGGAGCGCATCACGGCGCGGCCGTTCCGCATGACCATCTTCGGCGGCGTCGCGCTTCGTCGGACGCCCTTCGACTTCGAGACCTTCCCGCCCGAGATGGCGGGACCGACCTGGAGGTCCGGCTGCCAGTAGATCGTCTCGCCGAGCTGGTTGAAGCCGGCGATCTTCTCGCGCGAGCGGAAGCGGACGTTCCCCATCCGATCGCGGTACTTGATCAGGTCCCCCTTCAGGATCTCGTCCGACTCCGGCGTCGCGCGCGGCAGCTCGTCCTCGACCGGCTCGAGCGACGGGCGCTGGAGGGCGATCGGATCGGCCGCCTCGAAGCCGGAGCCGCGCTCCTCGAGGCGCGCGTCCTTGGCGCCGCCGGTGTTCAGGAAGAAGAGCGTCGCCGCGATCACCGCGACGGCCAGGACGGCGACGACGACGGGGGTGGAGACCCCACGCTCGAAACGGGAGAGAGACATGCCGTGGACCTCGGGAAGTCGGGCCGGGGTCGGGTCTTGACCGCGACCGGGTGTTTCTCAGGATAGCCGGTTTTCGACCCACGCAAAAGGAAGGTATCGGCGTCTCCTCCTACGTCCCTTGAAGAACGGACGTTGAACGTCCCCGGCGGCGGAGCCGTACCCCCTCGAATGATCGTCCTCCCGCGCACGACCGTCCTCGCTCCCTGGCTCGCGCTCCTCGCGGGCCTCGGCGGCTGCTCCGAGGAATCCCCGGACGCCGCGAGGGGGCCGTCGTCCGCGGACGCTCCGGTCGCGGCGCGGCACCCGAGCGTCCGGACCGACGCACCGACCTTCGACTTCGGCCGGCTGCTGAAGGGGGAGGTCGAGACCGCCGAGTTCACCCTCCGGAACGAGGGGGACGCGCCGGCGGTCGTCCAGATGATCCAGACCGTCTGCGGATGCACCGTGGCCCGCCTCGTCCTCCCCGACGGCAGCTCGTTCACCCCGCCGAAGGGGGCCGCCCCCGACCCGAGCGGGATCGCGACGATCCCCGCCGGCGAGTCGATCTCCCTCTTCGTCGAGCTGGAGACCGGAGCCCAGCGGCCCGGCCCGCTCTCGAAGAGCGTCACGGTCCATTCGAACGACCCCCTGAACGGCCGGCTCGGCCTCCGCCTGCAGGCGACGATCGTCGAGCCGTTCCACGTCGATCCGCCCGAGGTCGTCTTCGGCGAGGTCCGCCGCGGCGAGACCCCGTCGGCGACGGTCGAGATCTCGGCCGCCGCGCTCGAAGGGGCGGCGGTCGTCGGCGTCGATGCGGTGCCGGAGTGGCTCGAGGCGGACGTCCGACGGCTGGAGGGGACGGGGCGGTTCGCGCTCGACGTCCGGCTCCGCGAGGGCGCGCCGGTCGGCTTCCTGAAGGCGGACGTGCGGGCGCGCGTCGACCACCCGACGTTCGACGGGCTCGACGTCCCGGTCTTCGCGACCGTGCAGAGCCGGCTCCGGTTCGACACCGGGAACCCGACGAACCGCGAGCGGATCGACTTCGGGTTCCTCCCCCGCGGCGAGCCGACCACGATCGCGGTCGACGTCACGGAGGAGGCCGGGGCCGCTCCGTTCACCGTGACCGGCGTCGAGGTCGACGCCGCGCGCGCCGACCTGGTCGAGACCGAGGTCGAGACGCTCGAAGCCGG
>JAUIEL010000055.1 GCA_030428825.1 bacterium | reverse complement strand
GGGTGGTGCGGTCCAGAACCCTCCTGGGGGCGGGCAAGTCGACTACTTCGTGACCGCCTTCCTGCTGCCGTGATGCCAGACATGAGAAGATCCTGTGTTCTCATCGCCGCCTTGGGAGTCGCTCAGGCGTCCGCTCAGGACGTCATCTGCTCGTGGACAGGTCAGGGTTTCTTCGGGAGGCCCGCCGAGTCGGCGGGAGATGTCGATTTCGACGGCGTGCCGGACGTGATCATCGGCGAGTGGGGCTACTCGGGCACGTCGTTCAATCAGGGTGCCGCGTACGTGCGGTCGGGAGGAGACCGTTCCAAGCTGCTCCACCAGTTCGTCGGGGCGAACGCCGGGGACAAAATGGGCTACTCCGTCGCGGGGGTTGGTGACGTGAATGGGGACGGGCATTCGGACCTCCTGATCGGCGTGCCAGGGAGCACTGCGGGCGGCTATCCGGGCGCAGGGGTGGCGCTCCTCCACTCGGGAATGGACGGCAGCGTCCTCTGGTCCGTGATCGGCGGCCCCGCCCCGAACGGCTTCACCGGAGATCTCACCGGGCACGCGGTGGCGGCGGTGGGGGACGTCGATCTGGACGGTTTCCCGGACTGGGCCGTGTCGTCTCTTGGCGAGGGCGTCGTCGGACTCCAAGCCGGTGTCGTGCGCGTGCATCGGGGGCTGTCCAGCAGCACTCCGCTCGTACTGACGGACACCTCGGAGCAGTCGTTCGGCAACAGCGTCAGCGGAGCGGGAGACGCGAACGGCGACGGCCACGCCGACGTCGTGGTCGGCAGCTACGGAAACGCGGGTCGGGTGACGCTCTTCTCGGGGCAGGACGGGGCGACCCTCTGGGGAGTGGCCGGCGCCCATCTGATGGGGCGCTTCGGGCAGGAGATCGACGGAGCCGGCGACGTGAACGATGACTCGTTTGCCGACGTCATCGCGGGTTCGTCCTCCGTCGACCAAGTGTTCAAGAACGCCGGTCGGGCCGCGGTCCTCTCGGGGCCGACGGGCGGCGTCCTGTTCGACCTGCACGGATCCTTCCAAGACAACGCCGTCGGTACGGACGTGGCCGGGGTCGGCGACGTCAACGGCGACGGCAGGGCCGACATCGCGATCTGCTCGAGGGTGATCATCGGCACGACGAACCACTCCATTCTCGAGGTCTACTCGGTCCTGGAGAACCACCTCCTCACCACCATCACGGATGGACCGTTCCGCGCCGCCCGCGGCGGCGATCTCGACGGCGACGGGACGCTCGACATCATCGCGACCGCTGCGAGCACGACCGCCCCCCAGACCGACGTGCGCGTCTACTCCGGCCGCTGCGGTTCGGCGCTCCCGTTCGGCTCCGGCTGCGTGGGGACGGCGGGGTTCGTACCGAAGCTCGACGCGACGGGGGACTGCCTGCCGCAGCCGGCGCAGCCGTTGACGCTGACGATCGAGAACGGCCTCGGCGGTCAGACGGCGCTGCTGGTGTTCGGAGCCGCCAAGGCCTCGATCCCCATCGGCTGGTGCACCCTCCACGTCGATCCGCTGATCGGCCCCGTCGTGCCGATTCCCCTCGGCGGCTCGGGCCCGGGGACCGGCAGCGCCAATCTGTCATCGACCGTCCCGGCGTCGGCAGCGGGAGCGACGTTCCTGCTGCAGGCGTTCCTCAGCGACCCGAACACCATGCTCGGCTACTCGGCGTCGAACGGACTGGAGCTTCGCGTTCAGTGAGCGCGTCCGCTCCGGACATCCTTTCCCGACTCTGGAGGTGGGAAAGGGGGAGTCCGAAGAGGACGCATGGGATGGGTCGGACACGGAGGCCCGGCGGTCGATGCCGGTTCTCCGCGTCAGCGCCCTCTCCCCTGCTCTCCCGTGCTCTCCCCTGCTCTCGTTGCTTCCCCCCGCTAGACTGTTCTCTCCGCCCCGGTCCCCCTTCGGAGTCCCCGCCATGTCCAGCGAACCGTCGTCGTCGGCGCTCCTCGTGGAGCTGCCGAACACCTTCATCGCCGAGTATCTCGTCGGCTACCTGAAGGACTCCGGGATCCCGGCGTTCGTCCGGGGGGAGAACCTCCAGGATCCGGTCGCGGCGAGCGAGCGCGTGTTGGGCGACCTGACGACGCGGGTGTACGTCCACGAAAGCGACCTCGAGGAGGCGAAGCGGCTGCTCGAGCTCGCTCGGTCGGAGGGGAAGCTCGAGGGTCCGTCCGATGGCGAGGATGGTTGACCACGAATTGGACCGAACGCGCGCCTCGCGGCGTGCGTCCCACTCCCGTCTCGGCCCCACCCCGGAGACCCGTATGAGCCGATCCAGTGGCTGGACCGGCGTCGGCCTCGTCGTGCTGGCGCTCGCGCCGGGGGCGTGCGTCGTGTCGAGTTCGACGTTCGAGGAGAAGACCGCGGCGCTCGAGGCGGACCTGCTCGCCGAGCGGCAGCGGACCGAGGCGCTCGAGGGGGCGGTGTCGGAGCTCCTCGCCCTGCGCGAGGATTCGGCGGAGGCGGCGCGGATCCGCGGCCTCTTCGCGGACCGTCTCGACCGGATGGAGACCGAACGGGCGCGGCTCGCCGAGGTCGAGTCCGGGCTCGCCGACCAGCAGTCGCGCCTCGCCGCGCTGATCCGGGACATCGAGGAGCTCCGCCGGTTCCCGCCGATGGAGAAGATCGTCCGCATCGAGCAGGACCTCGCCGACCTCGAGGCTCGGGTCGCGGTCGACGCCCGGATGACCGCGAGCAACCGCGACACGCTGGAGAAGACGATGCTCCGGCTGAACCAGCACGTCGCCGAGTTCGAGCGCCAGATGCGCCTGCTCGGGGACTACGTGGAGGACCAGTTCGTGCCGCTCGCGGAGGGGCTCGTGAAGCACCTGTACGACGAGAGCGCCCGTCTGCAGGAGAACGCGCAGGGGCTCGGCGAGTTCGCGCGCCGGGTCGATCCGTTCAAGTTCAAGCACCTCCAGCCCGGATACACCGAAGCGCAGCCGCCGCCGGCGAAGTCGTCGGGAGATGACTGAGGCGGGCCGCCCGGCGCTCCGGACGCCGACGCGAGAGGACGCCGATCCGCTGATCGGCGAGCAGCTCGGGTCGTACCGGATCGAACGACTCCTCGGCGCGGGGGGGATGGGGGTCGTCTATCTCGGCCTCGACGTCGCGCTGCAGCGGGCGGTGGCGGTGAAGGTCGTCTCCCCGCTCACCCCGCGCGGCGTGAAGCGGTTCATCGAGGAGGCGCGCCGGCAGGCGCGCCTCGACCACGCGAACATCGTGTCGGTCTACGGCGCGGGGTCCGAGCTGGTCGGCGGCGACATCACGCACTGGCTCGCGATGCAGTACGTCGAGGGGCCGTCGCTCGCCGAGCTGGTCCGGCGCCACGGGCCGCTCGACCCGATCGACGCGACGTCGTTCGTCCTCGACGCGGCGCGCGGCCTCTACTTCGTCCACGCCGAGGGGTTCATCCACCGCGACGTGAAGCCGGGGAACGTGCTGATCGACGCCGCCGACCGCGCGCTGGTCGCCGACTTCGGCGTCGCCGGGGACGTGGGGTCGGAGGGGGACCCGCCGACCGGCGGCGCGGGGGAGTTCCTCGGGACGCGCGCGTACGCGTCGCCGGAGCAGCTCGCCGGGGGGCGGGTCGACGTGCGGAGCGACGTCTTCTCGCTCGGCGCGACCTGGCTGTTCGCGCTGACGGCCCACGAGCCGACGGCGACCGGACCGGGCGGCCGACTGCCGGTCGACCCGGCGCTCCCGCCGCTCCTCCGCGAGACGCTCGAGCGGATGGTCGCCGTCGACGTGGGGGGGCGGTTCCAGTCGATGCTCGAGTGCATCGAGGCGCTCGAGCGGACCCTCGCTTCGCTCGAGCGCGGCTCGCGCGCGCCGGTCGAGCGTCCCCCCGCCAAGCGTCGAACGCGCGGACGCGGGCGCGGGGTCGTGGTGGCGGTCGCGGCGGCCGTGGGGCTGGCGGGGACGCTCGTCTGGTTCGAGCGAAGCGGCGGCGTCCCGGACTCCGGCGCCGAGGAGGCGACCGTCGCGGCGATGACGCGGCCGGAGCCGGCGTCGGTCCGGCGGGCGCCCGCGGCCGAGGTCGAGGCGCCCGACCCGTCGGCGGCGGACGTCTCGGCGCCCGGCGTCGCGCCGGACCACCCCGTCCCTCCCTCGCCGGACGCGTCCGATCCGCCCGCGCCGGCGGAGCCCGTCCCGTGGTTCGACCCGCGGGTGGCGGAGGCGGCGGCGTGGGCCGAGGTCGCGCGGCGCACTCCCGGGTTCCTGCCGCCGCGTCTCGCCGTGCTCGAGGACGAGGCGCTCGCCGCGCGCGAGGAGGCGGCGTCCGCCGGAGCGGAGCTCGACCGGTCGTCCGTCCGACTGCTCCGCGCGTGCGATCGGATCGCCGTCGACCTCGCGGCGGCGTGGGGGGCAGCGTTCGACGCGGCGACGTTCGGGGACGGCGACCTCGAGATCGACGGCCAGCCGATCACGCACGCGCAGTACTTCGAGTTCCTGCGGGGGGAGCTCGCCGCCGATCCGTCGCTCTTCCTCACCCCCTTCCGCCCGCTCGAGGGGGACTGGGTGTCGTTCGTCGACGAGCGCCCGATCGGCCGGCCGCGCCTGGCGCTCCTCGGGCGACCGGTGGCGGGGCTGCAAGCGCGCGCGGCCGAGCGCCTCGCGGAGGCGCGCGGTCAGCGCATCCCCGATCGCGACGAGTGGGAGCGATCGGTCGCCCCTCGCCTCGCCCCCCTGCGGACCGCGACGACGGCCGGCTTCGAGCGGTACGAGCGGGTGATCTGGGAGGACGCGTACCACTTCGCCGCGGTCGTGGCGGCGGGCGACGAGGTGACGCCGAAGGTGGTGTTCCGGGACGGTCGGCTCGAGCGCCGCCTGCAGGTGCTCCGCCTGGTCCGCGACGCGGCGCCCTGAACCGGCGCGCACCGCCCGCTCAGGCGGAGACGTCGCGGATCACGGCGGTGAACCGGGCGCCCCCTTCCGGGCGGTTCTCGTGCGACAGCGTGCCGCCGTGCGCGTCGACGATCGCGCGGCAGATCGCGAGGCCGAGTCCGTAGCCGGCGCGTCGGCCGTCGAGCGGCGGACCGCTGACGAACGGCTGGTAGACCCTCTCCTCCAGCTCGGGCGGCACCCCCGGCCCGTCGTCCTCGACCTCGATCCGGACCTCTCCGTCGCGGCCGGTGATCCGCAGCGTCACCGCGCCGCCGGCCGGCGCGTGGCGGATCGCGTTCCCGACCAGGTTCTTCACCACCCGGAGGCAGTCCTCGCGGTCCGCGCGGAGGAGGGTCCGGCCGGTCGCCTCGAACGAGAAGTCGACCTTCGCGCGCTCGGCGGCGCGGCGCGTCGTGACCAGTCGGAACTCGACCTCTCGGGCGAGGTCGAACGACTCCGTCCGGAGCTCGCGCCGGTCCGGGTCGCCGGCGCGGCACCAGGCGACGAGGTTGTCGACCGCCTCGGAGAGGTCCTGGAGGTCGTCGAGGTTGCTCCGCAGGACGTCCTGGTACTCGCGCGGCTCGCGGTCGGAGAGGAGCGCGACCTCGGTCTCGCCGATCAGGTTCTGCAGCGGCGAACGGAGCTCGTGGGCGAGGCCGGCGGTGAACGTGCGGAGGTCGTCCATCCCGCGCTGGATCCGCTCGAGGAGGGCGTTCAGCGCCGCGCCCGCCTCCCGCACCTCGTCCGGGGCCCCGTCGACGCGGATCGTCGCGATCCCCGCCGTCGAGGCCATCCCGCGGGCCTGCGCGGTCACCGCTCGGAGCCCCTGGAGTCCGCGGTGCGCCGTGTACCAGCCGGCGAGGCCGGCGAGGGCGACGGTCACGAGGAAGATCAGCAGCGCGGCGCGGAAGTAGTCGAGGACCTCGTCGAGGGCGTCGTCGGTGTCGGTGATCAGGGCGATCCGGACCGGCGGATCGTCGAGCTTCCGCACGTCGTGCGCGATCCGGCGGGTGAAGAACGCCGTGCTCCAGCTCGCGTCCGCTCGGACGCGCTTCTTCAGTCCGAGGAGGCGACGCGAGCCCCCCTCGTACACGACGTCGTCCTCCTCGTCGCGGACGCGGAACGCGAGGTCCGGGTGCTCCTCCACCTCGAGGACCGCCTCGATGCAGGCGACGACGTCCGCCGTCGTCCGGCCGGTGCGCGAGATCTCGAGCGCCAGCTCGCCGAGCTCGTGCTCCATGAAGTCCCGGGTGTCGTCGCGGAGGGCGTCGAACACGAAGTAGCTCGACCAGAGCCCGTAGAGGAAGACGATCGAGCTGGACGTGATCGCGAAGGTCAGCGCCATCCGGCGCGTCAGCGACCAGCGGCGTTCCTCACCCGCGGTCTTCGAGGACATACCCCACGCCCCGTACGGTGTGGAGGAGCGGCCGGTCGAACGGCTCGTCGATCTTCCGTCGCAGCCGGCGGACCTGGACCTCGACGACGTTCGTGCCGGGGTCGAAGTCGAACCCCCAGACCGCCTCGAGGAGCCGCGTCCGGGAGACCGGCTGGCGGTGCTGCTCGGCGAGGCAGCGCAGGAGGGCGTACTCGGTGCGGGTCAGGTCGATCCGCTCCCCCGCCCGCTTGACGATCCCGTCGAGCAGGTCGATCTCGAGGTCGCCGACCCGGAGGTGCGTCGTCCGTCGCCGGCCTCGGAGCACGACGTGGATGCGGGCGACGAGCTCGGCGAACGCGAACGGCTTGACGATGTAGTCGTCGCCGCCCATGCGGAGCCCTTTCACCCGTTCGTCGACCGCGTCGCGCGCCGTGACGAAGATGACCGGCACGTCGACCCCGGATGCGCGCATCCGCTCGAGGACGTCCCACCCCTGCAGCCCGGGGAGCATGACGTCGAGCAGCACGACGTCGTACGTCCGCTCGTCGAGGCGCTGGAGCGCGCTCTCGCCGCTCTCGGCGACGTCGCAGACCATCCCCGACTCGGAGAGTCCCTTCGCCACGAACGAGCGGTACTTCGGGTCGTCGTCGACGATCAGGATGCGCACGGATCGGTCCGCCGGGTCGGGGTCGCCACGTCGACAAGGCTAGTCGATGGCGCCGCGGGCGTGATGACAAAGTCGTCATGGCGCGGTCACGCGAATCGGCCGGCCGCCTGCCGATGATCGTCGGGCACCTCGATCGTCCTCGGAGTTCCCCGCATGAACACGGTCCTCGCCGACGGCTCTCACCCGCTCCGCTCGCGCCTCGAGGCGTGCGTGGTCGCGGTCTTCCGCCTCGCGTACGGGGCGGAGGTCCGGACGTTCCTCCCCCGGCTCCTCGGCGAGCTCGACGGCGACGCGAACCCGGTCGCCGTCGTCGGCGCCCGGCGCGGGGACGAGGGGCGGCTGTTCGTCGAGTCGTACCTCGATGACCCGGTCGAGGTCGCGGTCTCGAGGGCGACGGGGGAGCCGGTCGCCCGGAGCCGGATCGCCGAGGTCGGCAACCTCGCCGCCCGCCGGCGGGGCGCGGGAGAGCGGCTGGTCGTCGAGCTCGCCCGCGTCCTCCACGAGGAAGGGGTCGAGTGGGCGGTCTTCTCCGGGACCTCGGCCCTGATCCGGCGCTTCGTCCGCCTCGGGTATCGGCCCGTCGACCTCGGCGTCGCCGAGGCCGCCCGGCTCGGCGAGGCGCGGACCGAGTGGGGCGGCTACTACGAGACCGCGCCGCGGGTCGCGGCCGTGCGGCTCCGTCACCTCCTCGCGGCGGTGGAGATCGCGGCGTGACCTCGCGGATGCTCGACTGGCTGGCGCTCCGAGTCGAGGCGCACGGCGACCGGGTCGCGCTCGAGGGGGACGCGGAGGCCCGGAGCTACCGGGAGCTCCACGCGTCGGTCGAGCGGTGGGCGAGCGACCTCCGCGATCGCGGGGTCCGTTGCCTCGGCCTGCTCGCCGACAACGGCGTCCCCTGGGTGACCGTCGACCTCGCCGCCGCGGCGGCCGGGGTCCCGCTCGTGCCGCTCCCGGGCTTCTTCACCGACGCGCAGCTCCGGGACGTGATCGATCGGGCCGGGGTCGACCTGCTCGTCACCGACGATCCCGAGCGCCTCGACCGACTGGCGGCGGGGTGCACGCGGGAGGACCCGCTCGGCGGACTCGAGGCCCGCCGTCGGACGGCGACGCCGCGGCTCCCGGCCGGCGCGGCGAAGGTGACGTTCACGTCGGGGAGCACCGGCCACCCGAAGGGGGTCGTGCTCGACCTCGAGGTCCAGCTCGGCGTGGCGGAGTCGACGGCGGCCGAGACCGGCGCCGCGCCGTCCGACCGGCACCTCTGCCTGCACTCGCTCGCGATCCTGTTGGAGAACGTCGCGGGCGTGCTGCGCGTGCTCGCCGCGGGAGGGACCGCCGTGCTGCCGTCCGAGTCGGCGCGCGGCGTGGTCGGCTCGTGCGGGCTGAACCCGGCCGCCGCGCTGACCGCGCTGCGCCGGGCGAGGGCGACGTCCGCCATCCTCGTGCCGTCGTTCCTCGTCGAGCTCCTGGGACGGATCGATCGTCGACCGGAGGAGCGGCCGTCGACGCTCCGGTTCGTGGGGGTCGGGGGGGCTCGGGTCCCTCCCGCGCTCCTCGAGCGGGCGGCGAGGATCGGCCTGCCGGCGGTCGAGGGGTACGGCCTCTCCGAGGCCGGTTCGGTCTGCACGTTGAACCGCCTCGGGGACCGGGTCGTCGGCTCCGTCGGGACGCCGCTCCCGGGGGTCGAGGTCCGGATCGCGCCGGACGGCGAGGTCCTGATCCGGGGGCGCCGCTGCCTCGGCTACCTCGACCGGCCCGCGCCCCCGGTCGACCGGGACGGGTTCTGGCCGACGGGCGACCTCGGGAGGCTCGACGAGCGCGGACGCCTCCGGCTGGAGGGGCGCAAGCGGGACGTCCTCTGCACCGGCGCCGGGCGGAACGTCGCGCCGGCCTGGGTCGAGGAGGTGCTGACCGACGAACCCGAGATCTCGAGCGCGAGCGTCTCCGAGGGCGGGGGCGAGCTGATCGCCGTGGTCCGCTCCTCCCGCGACGCCGCCGCGGTCGGCGAGGCGATCCGCCGCGCCAACCGCGCGCTCCCCGACTACGCCCGCGTGCGTCACTGGCGGCTCTTGGACGAGCCGCGGCTCGCGGGTCACGATCCGAAGGAGGTTCCGAGTTGTTCCACGACCGCCTGATCTCCGAGACGCGCGCCGACATGGACGCGCTGTTCGCGGTCCCGTTCGTTCGATCCGCGGTGGCCGGCGAGCTCGATCTCGCGACGTACCGCGCGTTCCTCGGCCAGGCGTACCACCACGTCAAGGAGACGGTGCCGCTGCTGATGGCGTGCGGCGCGCGCCTCGACGGGCGGTACGAGTGGCTGCGCGGCGCGCTCGGCGAGTACGTGCGCGAGGAGCACGGACACCACGAGTGGATTCTCGACGACCTGCGCGCGACGGGCGCCGACCCGGAGCCGGTGCGGCACGGCGCGCCCGACCTGCCGTGCGAGCTGATGTGCGCGTACGCGTGGGACGTGGTGGGGCGGCGCAATCCGCTCGGCCTGTTCGGGATGGTCCTCGTGCTCGAGGGCGCGAGCGTGCGGGGCGCGAGCGCCGCCGCCGCCCGGCTCGAGACGCGGCTCGGACTCCCTCCCGCGGCGTTCACCTACCTGTCGTCGCACGGGGAGCTCGACCGGGAGCACGTCGGGTTCTTCGAGTCGCTGATGAACCGGATCGAGGATCCGGCGGATCAGGACTGGATCGTCCGCTGCGCCCACGTCTTCTCGAGGCTGTACGGCGACGTCTTCCGCGGACTGCTCCCGGAGACGTCGCCGGGCCGGATGGCGGTGGCGTCGTGAAGCTCGACGGACTGCGGATCCTCCTGACCGGCGCCTCGTCCGGCATCGGTCGCGAAGTGGCGCGGACGCTCGGCGGACGCGGCGCGCGGGTGGCCCTGGTCGGGCGGGACCGCGACCGGCTGGAGGTCGTGCGCGGCGAGGTCCGGGAGCGCGGCGGCGACGCGGCCGTCGTCGTCGCCGACCTCGCCGGGTCGGGCGTCGCCGCCCGGGTCGCGGACCTCGCGTGTCGCGAGCTCGGCGGTCCGCTCGACGCGGCGGTCTTCGTGGCCGGCGTGAACCGGTTCGTGCCGTTCGACCGGGAGCGCGACGAGGAGGTCGAGCGGCTGTTCCGCGTGAACGTCCTCGCCCCGCTCTCCCTCACGCGGGCGCTCCTCCCGGGGTGGCGCGACCGCGCCGCCGGCCGCGCGGTCTTCGTCGGCTCGGTGTTCGGCGCGCTCGGGTTCCCGTGCTTCGCGGCGTACTCGGCGACCAAGGCGGCGCTGCGCGGGTTCACCGAGGCGCTGCGGCGAGAGCTCTCGGGGACGGGGGTCACGGTGACGCTGGTCCAGCCGCGCGCCACGAAGACGCCGATGACGGACGACCAGGGGCGGCTCGCCGAGGCGACGAACATGAAGCTCGACCCGCCGGAGAAGGTCGCCGAGCGGATCGTCCGCGCCCTCGAACGCGGCGAGCGGGACGTGGTGATCGGCGTCCCGGAGCGGATCTTCGTCAAGCTGAACGCCGTCGTCCCCGGCCTGATCGACCGGGTGCTCGGCAAGGAGGCGGCGCGGATCCGACCGCTCGCCGAGGAACGGCTCGCGGCGGCGGAGGTCCCCGAGGACGGGGAGCCCGCGACGCGACAGGACGACCGACCGAACTCGAACGAGGAGAGACGCGATGTCCGCGTGGACGTTCACACCGGCTGACGGCGCACCGAAGGGACTGCTCGCGACGTTGCTCGTGCTCCGCATCCTGGTGGCGGCGTTCTTCGTCTTCCTCGCGATCAAGAACCTCGCCGGGGACGCGCAGATGAGCGCCGACTTCCGGCGGTGGGGGTATCCGGACGGGTTCCGCGTCTTCACCGCGGTCCTCCAGGTCGCGGGGGCGGCGCTCCTCCTGTTCACGCCGATCGCGTTCTTCGGCGCGGCGCTCCTCGCGTGCGTCCTCTGCGGCGCGGTCTGGACCCACTTCCGACACGACCCGGCGGCGACGATGCTGCAGCCGACGATCGTGCTGATCCCGGTCCTCGCGTTCCTCGTCGCGTACCGGCCGGCCGTGTTGAGGTGAGAACGATCGACGGATTCGTCGGCGGGCCTCCGGAGCGGGTACCCTTCCTCCGGTCCGCTCCGGAGGTTGCGCCGTGTCGAAGTCGCGCTTGGTGATCGTGTCCCTGGCGGGGGTGTTCGTCGCCCTCCAGTTCGTCCCGGTCGAGCGGTCGAACCCGCCGGTGTCGGGCGACGTCGCGGCGCCGCCCCCGGTCGACGCCATCCTCCGTCGGTCGTGCTACGACTGCCACTCGAACGAGACCCGCTGGCCGTGGTACGCGAAGGTCGCGCCGGTCTCGTGGCTGGTGGCGCGCGACGTGAACCACGGGCGCGAGCACCTGAACTTCTCCGAGTGGGCGCCGTTGCCCGCCGGCAAGAAGCGGCACAAGCTGAAGGAGGTGTGGGAGGAGGTCGAGGAAGGAGAGATGCCGCTGGCGATCTACCTCTTCATGCACGGGGACGCGAAGGTCGCCCCGGACGAGCTAGGGGCGATCCACGACTGGGCGCTCGGCGCCGGCCAGGACGCCGTCGACCGGGAGGAGGAGGGGGAGCGGGGGGGATGATGCAGTTGTCACTTGCCCCCGCGGCGCGGACCGGAAACACTCGAACCCGGTCTTCGCCCCGCACGAACGGAGCCTCTTCATGATCCGCCACCTCGGCTGGCCCGCCCTCGCCGTCTCGCTCCTCTGCGCGCCCGTCGCGTTCCCGTCGGGGAGCGACCAGGAACAGAAGGGGGAGGCGATGCTCGTCCGTCCGGCCGGCGCGCCGGATCCCGACGCCAAGGGGAAGGTCGAGATCGAGCATCACGACGGCGCGTACGAGGAGGCGTTCGAGGTCGAGGCGGAACACCTCGATCCGTCCGGGACCTACGAGGTGTTCCTGGAGGACGGCGTCGGGACGGGGACCCTGCTCTCGATCGGGTTCCTGAGTCACTCCGGCTCCTCCGATCCGTCCGGCGACGACGGGGACGACGACGACGACGGCGACGACGAGGACGAAGAGGAGTTCGAGCTCGAGTTCGACACCGAGGACGGCGACGCGCTCCCGTTCGGCGTGATGTTCTCGTCCGAACTCACCGGGCGGCGGATCGAGGTCCGGAGCGGCGGGCAGGTCTATCTCGAGGGAGTCGTTCCGGCGCTCGGCGTCGGCGACGGCGACGACCCGAAGCTGAAGATCCAGTCCCAGCTCATGCGGCCGCCGAGCCCGCCGGACGCCGACGCGAAGGGGAAGGTCGAGCTGAAGGAGAAGGGCTCGGAGCTCGAGTTCGAGGTCGAGGCCGAGGAGCTCGATGCCCCGGGCGTGGTCTACTCGGTCTGGCTCGAGGAGCCGGCCGGCTCCGGTCTGATGCAGGACGTCGGGGCGATGAGCGCGTCGAAGTCGTCGGGATCGGACGAGTGGAAGCTCGAGCTCGAGACCGAGGACGGAGAGAGCCTGCCGTTCGGCGTGAACGCCCTCTCCGCGCTCGCGGGGCGGACGATCGAGGTGCGCGGGAACGACGGGAAGACGTACCTCACCGGCTTCGTCCCGACGTTCGGAGCGACGACCGTGAAGGCGTCCGACTCGCTCGCCGGGAGCGGAAAGGGCGAGGTGAAGGTCCGCCGCCAGGGGAAGACCGGCGCCCAGGAGTTCGGCTTGAAGCTGAAGAAGCAGGGGAAGAAGAAGGCGCTCGAGGTCTGGATCGAGAACCCCGCCAGCGGGACGCTCGAACTCGCCGCGACCCTCGTGGCGAAGAAGTCGGGGCGCGCGAGCTGGAAGGTGAAGACGAAGAAGGGGCACGCGCTTCCGTTCGGTGTCCTGAAGGTCGACGACCTCGGCGGGCGACCGCTCGAGGTGCGTGACGTCGAGAGCGGCGTCGTTCGGATGACGGGCACGGTGCCGACGCCGGACTGAGGCGCGGCGCGGTCCATCGCTCCCGTCGGCCGACATGACCGGGAGATGACGAAACCATCATGACGCCGTCGCGCTCGCCCGGAATACCCTTCGGGCGATCGACGGGGTTTCGTCCACGCGGTTCGGACGCCGCTCGGCGCCGACGGCACGAGGCTTGCCGATCGACCTCGCTCCCGCGCTCCCCGAACGAAAGGGTGGTCATGTCCTCTCGCCGCGCACGCGCTCCGCATCTCTTCCTCGTCCTGCTCGTCTCGACGCCCACCGCCGCCGCGCAGGTGTGGGAACCTGCACCCACCTTCCCGACCGGTGCGGGGGCGCGTTCGCACGCCGTCGGCGTCGTGTCGCAGGGGAGCGTCTACGCCATCGGCGGGCAGCCGTTCACGACGTCGGACCAGGACGGCGTCTCGCACGTCCTGGCGTCCGGCGCCGCGGCGTGGGCGGTGTCGGCGAGCGTGGAGGGGACGATCGTCGGAGCGGGAGCGGGGGTCGACGCGCTCGGTCGGATCGTCGTGTTCGGCGGCGAGGCGCTGATCGGGGACGACGAGGGGAAGACGTACGTCTGGGATCCGATCGAGGGGAAGAAGGAGACGCTCGCCGCGCGGAGCGGGGCGGCGCCGGTGACGGGGTTCGCCTGGGCGAACGACGACCACGGGAGGCTCTACTCGATCGGCGGCGGTCCGGGCGCGTCGGCGACGCCGTCCGACCCGAACGTCGGCCGCGTCGAACGGTACGACGGAGCGACGAACACCTGGACGGTCCTCTCCCCGCTGCCGACGCCGGTGGCGGCCGCCGCGGCGGTGTTCGACGGGCACGGCCACGTCCTCGTGATCGGCGGGTTCGTCGCGACCGGCGGCGCGCGGACCGCGAACGTGGCGCGCTATTCGATCGCGAGCGGGAACTGGTCCGACACGGTGATCCCGGATCTGCCGGTCCCGCTGTCGGGCGCGAGGGCGGTCCTCGGTTCCGACGAACGGATCTACGTGGTCGGCGGTTCGAACGGGAGCCCGCTGGCGACGACGTGGGTGCTCGACGCGACCCAGACGACGTGGAGCGCGGGACCGACGCTCGCGGTCGCGCGGGAGGAGCACGCGGCGGTACTCCGGTCGGACGACTACCTGGTGGTGATGGGAGGGCTCGGGACGGCGACGTGCGAGCGCCTCTACACGCCGCCGTGCCCGACGTTCACGAAGCCGCCGGCCGACACGACCGCGTGGGCCGGGCTCTCGACGTCGCTGTCGGTCGAGGTCACGGGCGGCGAGCCGTTCGCGTACCAGTGGCGGAAGAGCGGGATCCCGCTCTCCGACGGGACGTCGGTCGGGGGCGGGTTCGTCTCCGGGTCGACCTCGTCCACGCTCGTCCTGAGCGGCGTCGGGGGCGCCGACGCCGGGGAGTACGACGTCGTGGCGACGAACGCCTGCGGGTCGATCGCGTCCGATCCGGTCGAGGTCACGGTGCGGCCCGTACCGACCGTCGGTCCGGATTGGACGGTGTCGGTGATCCACCCGCCGAACGCGCTCTCGTCGGTCGCGAACGCCGTCGACGAGACGACGATCGGCGGCGCCGGGACGTATCCGGACGCGACGTACGGCTCCCTCTCGCACCCGCTCCTCTGGCCGAAGGACGGCGGACCGCCGACCGACATGACGCCGGCCGGCTCGGTCGGCGGAGCGATCCTCGACGTCGGGCCGGGGTCGCAGGTCGGCTGGTACTGGTGGCCGTACCAGACGCCGCAGGGGACCGGCTACCACAAGCACGCCTGCGCCTGGCACGGCTCGGTCGGGAGCCTGAAGGACATCCAGACCAGCGGCAGCCTCGAGTACGGCCAGGCTTCGGCGACCGACGGGACGATCCACGTCGGGGGCGTGTTCGGCGACTATCCGATCCAGGGGGTCGGCGTGGTCTGGAAGCAGGAGAACAAGTCCCCGACGTCGCTCGGCAACGTCGGCGTGTACGGGGTCTTCGGCGGCGAGCAGTTCGGCAGCGCGTCGTCCCACGCCGCGAAGTGGTCGGGGAGCGCGGACAGCCTCGTCGACATGCACCCCGCCGTCGCGACGAAGAGCGTGATCCGGGACGCGAGTCTCGGTCTGCAGGTCGGCGAGGCGGAGATCGGCGCGTACCACGCCGCGACGTGGGGCGGGTCGGCCGCGGCCTTCGACGACCTCCACCCGGCCGGCGCGACGTCGAGCCGGCTGGTCGCCACGCACGGCGGCGTGCAGGTCGGGACCGCGGCGATCGGCGGGACGACGCGCGCGTCGCTCTGGGCCGGCAGCGCGGCGAGCCACGTCGATCTCCACGCGCTCCTCCCTCCGGAGTACGCGTCGAGCTTCGCGTACGGGGTCCACGTCGACGCGTTCGGGACGATCACGGTCGTCGGCGCCGGCTACGACTCGGTCGAGCAGCGGAACGAGGCGCTGATGTGGCGCCGGAACGTGAACATGCTCTCCGCCGACGTCGGCGCGATCATCGCGTCGAGCGGCGGGACCCAGCGGTTCTCGCTGTTCGCGGGCGAGGAGCACGCGGGGCGGACGTACTGGATCCTCGGGAGCGTCAGCGGCACCGCGCCCGCGATCCCGGTGAACCCGTGGGTGTCGCTGCCGCTGGCGTACGACTTCTACACCCGGTTCACGCTCTCGAACCCGAACTCCCCGCTCCTCCCGGGCGGGTACGGGACGCTCGACGGCTCCGGCGCGGCGACGGCGAGCTTCGTCGTGCCGCCGATCGTGCTCCCGGTCCCGGCGACGATCCACCACGCGTTCGTCGTGATCGACGGCGCGGCCGGTCCGGTCGACGCCAGCAACGCGGTCGCCGTCGACCTCGTTCCCTGACCCCTCCCCGGCGGAGTCGGCGTCGGCCATCGACTCCGTGCCGGGGGAGCGGGCGGGGGACGACCGCGTCGGTCCTCAGAACGGCGTGGTGAGGAACTCCGTGTTCGTCGCCGTGTACCCCTGCGGGCCGGTCGGGTCGACGACCCAGGCCTGGAGATACACGGTGGCGTCGACCGGGAGGACGGGCGGCATCGGAGTGAGGAACGCGAGCTCCCCCGCGCCGTCGGCCGCGAGGCCGCCGATCACGAGGTTCGGGGTCGGGCCGAGCGTTCCGCCGAGGAGAGCGGCCGGGGCGTACTGGTTCCCGACGATCAGGAGCACGGGCGCGTTCGGGGGCGTGGTTCCGACGCGGACGTAGAACGACTCGTCGGGGCAGAGCGAGCCGATGAGGATCAGCGACGGGGGGAACGTCGATCCGCCGAGCGAC
>JAUIEL010000813.1 GCA_030428825.1 bacterium | reverse complement strand
CGTGTCCTCGACCAGGCGCTCGCGGTCGGGGTTGCCGGCGCCGACGAGGACGACCTCGTGCGGCTTCCCCTCGACCTCGAACGGCAGCCGCTCGAACCGGCCGCACTGGATCGGGTGGTCGCAGAGGTCGTCGTAGTGGCTCGCCCGGAAGCGCCGCGTCTCGCCCGCCGCGTCCCGCTCCTCGAGGCCGGTCGCCACGTCCCACCCCGCGGGGAGCCGGACGCCGAGCTCGATCGGCTCGCGCTCGCGCCCCGCGACGGCGAGGAAGACCGAGTGGCCGTTCAGGAGCGCGTTCCCCTCCTCGACGAAGCTGGTCCGGACGGTCAGCTCGAACGCGTAGACGCGGTAGCGGATCGTCCGCTCGGTGCCGTCGCCCCGCGTCCGGAAGCGGCACTTGTCGACCCGCTCGAGCGGCCGCTCGCCCCCGTCCGCGTCGACCGCGACCGGCGTCCGGACGTGACGGGCGAACTCCCGGACGAGGTACGAGCCCGGCGTCCAGGTCGGCATCCAGAGGACGACCTCTCCGTCGACCTCGCCGAGGCGGATCTCGACGTCGACGTGGTGCGAGGCCGGATCGTCGAAGCGGACGTCGTAGCGGACCATGGCCCGAGATCATAGGTGCGCCGCGCGGCGAACCGAAGCGGCGTCTCCGTCAGGTCGACGCCCGGGCGAGGAGCTCGATCGGGTGGACCACCTCGATCGGGAGCCCGCGGCGTTCGATCCCCGCGCGGTACTGGAGGAGGCACCCCGGGTTCGCGGTCGCGAGCACCGTCGCGCCGGTCCCCTCCAGGTCGTCGAGCTTCCGCTCGAGGAGCATCGTCGACTCGAGGGGCTGGAGGGCGTTGTAGAGGCCGGCGGCGCCGCAGCAGCGGTCGGCGTTCGGGAGCGGGACGAGCTCGACGCCCGGGATCGCCTCGAGGAGCCGGCGCGGCGGAGCGGTCACGCCCTGCGCGTGGGCGAGGTGGCAGGCGTCAGCGTACGCGACCCTCGCCTCGACGCGCCCCGCCGGCGGGCGGACCCCGGCCTCGTCGAGCAGCTCGGAGACGTCCTTCACCTTGTCCGCGAACGCGGCGGCCGCTCGCGCGTCGTCCGCGGAGACCCCCTTCGCCTCCTCGGTCAGGCGGCCGTAGTCCTTCATCACGGACCCGCACCCCGCCGAGTCGACGACGACCGCGTCGACCGGCCCGAGCGCGGCGAACGCCCGGACCGTCTCGAGCGCCGCCGCCGTCGCGGCGTCGAGCGCCCCGAAGTGGGCGGAGAGCGCCCCGCAGCAGGTCCGACGCTCCGGCACGAGGACGTCGAACCCCTGGGCCGCGAGCGCGGACGCGCAGGCGCGGTTCGTGTCCCCGAGGACGACCGGCATCACGCACCCCTCGAGCATCGCCACCCGCCCGCGCCGCTCGCCGACGGCCGGGAAGAACCGCCGCAGCCGTCGCCGCTTCGCGAACCCCGGGACGCGCGGGAGGAGCGCGTCGCGCGCGGCGAGCTCGGACGAGACGTACTTCAGCACGCCGTACCGCCGGAGGAGCGACTGGAGCCCGCTCGCCTGGTACAGCCGGAGCAGCGCGGCGAGCGGACCCAGCCGGGACGGCTTCGGCAGGAGGTGCCGGACGGCGAGTCGGCGCATCCGGTCCTTCATCGTCCCGCGCCGGGCCGGCTCGAGCCACTCGGACCGGCCGAGCTCCATCATCTCGCCGAACCGCACGCCCGACGGACAGACCGGCTCGCAGGCGCGGCAGACGAGGCAGAGGTCGAGGTCCTCGCGGACCTTCTCGGTCGGCTCGATCTCCCCCTCCGCCAGGCCGCGCAGGAGGTAGACCCGCCCGCGCGGCGACGTCCCCTCGCGACCGAACAGCTCGTACGTCGGGCACGCGGGGAGACAGAGGCCGCAGTGCACGCAGTCGAGGCTCTTCTCCGCCGCGAGGAGGTCCGCGGCGGTCCGGAGGCGCGTCGGCCCGCTCACGCCCGCACCTCCGTCACGATCCGCCCCGGCGAGAGGACGTCCCCCGGGTCGAGCGCCGCCTTCACGCGCCGTTGCAGACGCTCCGCGGGGAGCGGTCCGAACCACGGGTCGCGCGTCCGCCGCCACGGCGCCGGCGCCGAGACGATCCGCAGGAATCGGCCGGCGTCCCGGTCCGCGAGGCGACGGAGGCCCGACAGCAGCCGATCGGGAGGCGGCGCCGGGAAGTGAAGCCGCACCTCGCCGAGCGCCGGCTCGAGGACGACGTGCGGACGGAGGTCGCACCCCGCCGCCTGCGCCACCGCCGCCTCGACGAAGCCGCCCATCGCCGAGCGCTCATCGAGCATCGGCGCGGTCTGCAGGGAGAGCACCACGCCGGCGCCGTCCGGGTCGAGCCGCGGCCCGAGCTCGCGGAGCGCGGTCCAGATCGGCCCGTGCTCCCCGGCCGAAGGCTCGCGCACCGCCGTCGCCCCCGCCGCCTCGGCGAGCTCCGAGAGCCGCGTCACGATCCGGGCCGTCTCGCGGGCCGCCCCGAGCGCGCGCGCGAGGACGACCCAGTCCTCCTCGGCCGCGCCCTCGATCGGATCGACCCCGGCGGCGGCGAGCGTCGCCGCCGGCGTCACCGCGAGCGACGCGAGGTCCTCGCCGGCGTGTCGCAGCGCGGCGAACAGCAGGTCGACCCCCTCGAGGTCGTCGAACCGGGCCACCACCGTCCCCTCGCGCTCGGGGCGC